>NZ_DASVSI010000128.1:0-24567 GCF_036388155.1 Hymenobacter sp.
TTTAGTCCGCGGGCCCTAACACTCCCCACTCGCGGACTAAAAGTCCGCGCTACAGTACAACGACGCCTGAGCTGCTTTAACGGTGCGGGGACGCGAACAACAGGGTCCCGGGCCAGCACGGCCGCGCTGCTTGCGAGTGCATATGATGACACTTTGATTGCTGCTGAAGGCATTTTTTACGTGTTTTTTAAACCGTGCTGCCCGAATTTGGAGAAGTAGACCCAGCTTGCCGCAAAGCAATTCCACGGGATTGCCGCGTGTGTTCTAAGTGTACAGGACGTTGGCAAAAACCTGCTCAGCTTCACGCAGAGGGCATTTGCAAGGGGTTTTTTACTGCAAGTGGAGGCTACATTTGCCTCGACGCACCGGGGGCTTTGGCGTGAAGACAATGCCAAAAAAGCCGCCACGCTGCTGGTGCCTCCACGGCCGGGAGCAAACCAGCGAAGCGGTATTGGCACTGCCAGCCCCTGGGGGTACTCCTTGCGTTTGGCCCCGCCCCTCCAATCCTCTACTGCCCCATCCCACCCACGAACATGATGTGCACAACTATTCCTTTTCGGCTTTTGCGCTGGCGCGCCGGTTTCGTGGCGCTGCTGTGTGGCCTGCTGGCTTTCGCCAACGTGGGGCGGGCGCAGAGCTTTCTGCGCGCCAACGGCATCAAGATTGTAAACGCCAACAACCATGAGGTGCTGCTAAATGGGGTGAACCTCGGCGGCTGGGCCCTGATGGAAGGCTACATCGTCAAGCCGGGCTGGCAGGGCATCAACGGCAAGCAGACGCAGGGCACAGTGAAGAAAACCCTCTACAACGCGGGCCTGAGTGATGCCGACGTGGAAGCCTTCTACCAGAGCTACCGCAACAACTTCATCACCAAATCCGACATTGACTTCCTGGCCTCCAAGGGCTTCAACTGCGTGCGCCTGCCGCTGCACTACGACCTGTTTCTGACGCCCAGCCAGCGGGCGGTGCGCAACAGCGTGCTGCGGGGCAGCACCACCTACGCGGCGTACGTGAGTTCGCTGACGACGTGGTACAACGCCAACCAGCTGTTTGTGGACCCGGCCAACATGGAGGCCCTGCGCCTGATTGATAACGTGCTGACCTGGTGCGCCGCCAACAACATGTACGTGGTGCTGGACCTGCACGCCGCGCCCGGCTCGCAGGGCACCGACGCCAACATTTCCGACTCCATTCAGCCCCTGGATTTGTGGAACCAGCCCATCTACCAAGACATCACGGTGCGGCTGTGGAGCGCCATTGCGGCCCGCTACAAGAACGACGCACGCGTGGCCATGTACGACCTGATTAACGAGCCCAACAACGTGCCCAACAATCAGGTCATTCACGACTTGCACCAACGGCTGATTGATGCGGTGCGGGCCCAGAACGACAACCACCTGCTGCTGCTGGAGGGCAATGGCTACGGCAACGACTTCAACTACATGGAGAAGCGCACCTTCACCAACACGGCCAACCTGGTGTACAACTCGCACCGCTACAGCGGCACCGGCTACCTGCTCGACAACAACGTGAACTCGACCGACCCCGGCAACGCCAACAACCTGCGGACCATCGGCAACCTCACCCGGTTTCGGACCGATAACGACGTGCCGATTTGGGTGGGCGAAACCGGCGAAAATACCGACGCCTGGATGCGCGAGGCCGCCCAAAACCTGAACTCGGTGGGCATTGGCTGGTGCCACTGGACCTACAAACGCTTCGAAGCGGGCAACAACGCGGCCCTGCTGCGCATCAACCCGCCCTACATCGTGGACGGCCCCGCCGGCTTGCCCCAGGTGCTCACCAACATCCTGTTTGCCAACTGCGTGCCCAACACCGCCCTCAACGCCCTGGCTCCCAACCTGAACAGTATTGTCAATTACCCCGACGGCGGCAGCTACACCGGGCTCACGGCCCCGCCGCTGAACAAGATAATCTGGCTGCAGGGCAGCAACAGCCGCTACGTGTCGAGCGAAGGCGGCTACCAGCCCATGACCTGCACCCGGACGTCGTACGGCGTCTGGGAACAGTTTGCGGTGGTGGCGGCCGCGGGCGGCAAGGTGGCCCTGCGCAGCACAACCACCAACGGGTACGTATCGTCGGCAAACGGCGCGGGCCCCCTCACGTGCGCCCGCGCCACGGTGGGCGCCACCGAGGTTTTTGACTGGGTGATAAACGCCGACGGCACGGTGTCGCTGCGGGGCAACAACGCCGGGTATGTGTCTTCAGAAAACGGCACCGGCGCCATGACCTGCGTTCGCACCGCCATTGGAGCTGCTGAGAAATTCGTGTTGGGCATTGTGGGGAGCGCGCCTCTGGCCAGCAAAGGGGCCAAGCGGGCGCCCGCCTCGTTCTACCCCAATCCCGTGGCGGGCAACCTCACCTACCAGGTGCCGGCGGGCATAAAATCACACCGCCTCGCCGTGCTCGACACGGCCGGCTGCGTCCTGCTGGCCCGCACGCGCACCAGCACCGGCGAGCAAAACATCATCGACTTATCGGGACTGAAAAACGGGCTCTACGTGGTCCGGATTGCCAGTTCGGGCTACAACACCGAGTTCAAAATCAACAAGCAATAAGTACCGGTGGCGCTAACTTGCACACGCCTCCCCTGCCCAACTATGACCAGAAATATTCTTCCGCTGCTGCTGCTCTCAACGCTCGGCCTGAGCAGTGTGGCCCAAACCAGCAGCCGCGCCCCCTATTCGGCAGCGGGCAAAAAAGTGCGCGTGTACGCCACCGCGGCCAACACCGCCTTGCGGCTCACGCCGGGCCCGGAATTGGCGATGCAAGCCGCCGGCCAGCCCTTGGAAACGCAGGTGTGCGTGTTTGTCGACCCCACCCACACCTTCCAAACCATGCTGGGCATCGGCGGGGCCCTGACCGACGCGGCGGCCGAAACCTTCGCCAAGCTGCCGAAACCCCAGCAGCAGGAGTTGCTGCAAGCGTACTACAGCCCCACGGGCGGCATTGGCTACACCCTGGCCCGCACCAGCATCCACAGCTCGGACTTTTCCAGCGGCAGCTACACCTACGTGGACGACAAGGACACGGAGCTGAATACGTTCAGCGTGAAGCACGACGAGCAGTTCCGCATCCCGTTCATCAAACAAGCCATGGCCGCGGCCGGGGGCAAGCTCACCCTGTACGTGAGCCCGTGGAGCCCGCCGGGCTGGATGAAAGACAGCGGCACCATGCTGAAGGGCGGCAAGCTGCTGCCCCAGTACCGCCAGGCCTGGGCCAACTACTACGTCAAGTTCATCAAAACCTACGAGCAGTTGGGCATGCCCATTTGGGGCCTGAGCGTGCAAAACGAGCCCATGGCCACCCAGAAATGGGAGTCTTGCATTTTCACCGGCGAAGAAGAGCGCGACTTCATCAAAAGCTACCTGGGCCCGACGCTGGAAAAAAGCGGGCTGGGCACGAAGAAGCTCATCGCCTGGGACCACAACCGCGACTTGCTCTACCAACGGGCCAGCGCCGTGCTCGACGACCCCGCCGCGGCCAAATACGTGTGGGGCATCGGCTACCACTGGTACGAGACGTGGACCGGCAGCGCCATGCAGTTTGAGAACGTGCGGCGCGTGCACGAAACCTACCCCGCCAAAAACCTGCTGTTCACCGAGGGCTGCCTGGAAAAGTTTGAGCTAAACAAAGTAGACCGCTGGGACCTGGGCGAGAAATACGGCACGTCGATGATTGGCGACTTCAAAGCCGGCACCGTGGGCTGGACCGACTGGAACGTGCTGCTCGACGAAACCGGCGGCCCCAACCACGTGGGCAACTTCTGCTACGCCCCCGTCATCGCCGACACCAAGGCCGGCAAGCTCCTGTATACCAACGCCTACTACTACATTGGGCACTTCTCGAAGTTCATCCGGCCGGGCGCCAAGCGCATCATCTCCTCGTCGAACCGCGACGCGCTGCAAACCACGGCCTTCCGCAACGCCGACGGCACCGTGGCCGTGGTGGTGATGAACCAGACCGACCAACCGCTGGACTTTCAGCTGTGGGTAGCCGGCCAAGCCGCCAAAACCACCGCCGCACCGCACTCCATCCAGACCATGCTGCTGTAAGCCCGCGTTTTCACCCAGCCCGCACTTCCCTAGAAAGCTGTTTGGGGTGGCCGAAACGAAGTACAGACACCTTGGCACTGTGACTCAAGTAGCTCTTACGCGGCTTTAGCGGCCTTTTTCTTTGCTGCTGGCTTCTTTCGTTTGGTTTTCTTTTTGCGGGGCGGCAGCCGCTCCCGCTCCTTTTTGCGCTCGGCCCGCATGAGCAGCCGTTCGGGCAGGCGGGCCATGAGGCGGTCGCGCACGTACTGCGCCAGGCAGGAGAGCGGCACGACGTGGGTGGTGCGCAGAAACTGACTAACCTCCCGGCTCCGCAGCGTGCTCACGCCGGTTAGCCCGCGGGCCATCAAAAACTGCTTTACCTCCTCCAGCAGCAGCAATTTGGCAATGGGCGCGCGCTCCACGGCGGCGTTGTAGCCCGCGGGCCGGTGGGCGCGCAGCCCGTCGGCCGAGGCCACCATCAGCCCTACCCAGGTGGGGAGCAAGGGCAGCACTTTGGCCGCGTGCTTTTCCGTCACCACGAACGTCACGAAGTCATACACCTCGCCGTAGCAGCGCAGCTGGTTGGCTACGCGCTGCAGGGTGTCGCCGTCGCCTTTCACCTCGTAGCCGTGCATGAAGGCTGAGGTGATGTGCACCACGTCGGCCCGGGTGGTGCCGGTGGGCAATTCATCGATGTATACCCCTCCGGTGAGCAACGGGTAGAGCATGGCGCGGATTTCGGGGTCATTCATGGCAACCCCAAAATTATGTAGGCAGCGAAGTACTCGCGGCTAAAAGACGAAAACCGTTTGTTGAAGGGCCTCGAAAGGGCCAGCCAATGATGCCTTGAGCGTGCTGGCATCGGCTTCGTTGCAACGTGTTTAACTAACTAGCTATCAACACGCCGCCAAGGGGAAACTGCTAAACCGGCTGCAAAACCACAAGCAAAACGGGGTGACAAAAAAGGTGTCTTGCCTTGATTCTCATCACTATTCAAACAATTTTAAAAACTTATCCAATACCAATTGTTGACATAAGCAGAGGAATTTTGTGCTAAGAGCCACAGCCTTTTAAGTAGTTGACGCATGGGAATACGTATTTATTCGTTGCAAGGGAAAACGTTTTTAGACGTAATTTGTAGTACATAAACTAGTAAAATCTAGATTTTACGGTTTACAAGTCCTTTTCTTGCCTGAATTATTGCTGTTATTGTCTTGGCGATGCTACCTGAGCGTTACCAAGGGGCCCCGTTGTGGGCGCATCGTATCAGTATTTGTTCGGGCTACTGCTAGGCGCTTTTCGGCGTTGGCAGCGTTCTTCCATCCCGCTCGTGGCCTTGCCGCTTGTTTGGGATTACACATGCGTTTCATCGGCGCTGATGCGGCCACCAGGTCCCATCGGCGCTCCAGCCAATTGCCCGGATGAAAGTGAACTCAGATGAGAAAGTGGAAACAAATCAGTCCCATGCCGCGTGGTTAGAAAACCAGGTCCTCCGTCATAAAATTGGGGAACTGGAGGCTCGCCTGCGCGAAGAGGGCCTGTTGCGGCAGGCGCTGCGCGACAAGCTGGCCAAACGCCAGGGCTTCCTCACCCGCCTGACCAAGGCCGTGCCTTCCACGCTCTACATCTACAACCTGGCCACCAAAACGGATGTCTTTCTGAACGAACGGCTGTACCAAGTGCTGGGCTACAGCTCGGGGGAAATCAGGCGGCTGAAGCCGCGCCTGCTGGAGGCGCTGCTGCACCCCTACGACAAGCGCCGCCTGCCCATGCACCACGAAAAGCTGCGCACCGCGCCCGCTGGCACGCCCGTGCCCATGGAGCTGCGGCTGCTGGCCCGCGACGGGCAGTGGAAGTGGTTTCGGGTGCAGGACACCGTGTTTCGGCGCGACGCCCAGGGCCAGGCCGAGGAGCTGCTCGGGTCCATTCAGGACATCAACGAGGAGAAGGATTTCACCGAAAAACTCATCGGGCAAAAGGAGTTTTACGAAAGCATTCTGAACAACGTGCCCGCCGGCATCTCGGTGTTCGACGTGGCGCAAACTTGCCTGTTTGTCAACCAGCGCGAAGTGCCCGACGCGGAAATCAATGAGCAAGTGACCGGGCGCGACCACGCCGCCTACTGCCACGCGCAGCAGTGGAACCCCGCCACCATGGCCCTGCACCACAAGCAGTTCCAGCGGGCGCTGGCTTCGCGCCAGGAAGTGACGTGGGAAGAGTCGCAGCCCTCGGACGGCCCCGAGCCGACGCACTACCTGCGCAAGTTTTACCCGGTGGTGAACGACCGAGACGAGGTGGCCTACCTCATCGGCTACGGCACCGACATCACCCCGCGCAAGCAGATGGAGCAGCAGCTGGCCAACCAGCAGGAGTTTGTGCGCCAGGTAATCGAAACCAACCCCAACCCCATCAGCGTGCAAGACGCTTCGGGCAAGTTCATTCTGGCCAACGACGCTTACGCCGAGCTGCACCACACCAGCGTGGCCGAGCTGCTGGAACAAACCGCCCCCTCCAACACGCTGGCCGAAGACCTGGAGCTGCTGGCCAGCGGCGCCAGCCTCAGCTTTGAGGCGCGGCACTCCCGCCCCAACGGGCAGGACGCGTGGTACCACACCACCAAAAAGCCCTTCGCGCGGCCCGACGGCACGCGCTACCTACTCACCATTGCGGCCGACGTAACCGACCTGAACCGCGCCCGCGTGGCCGCCGAGGACTCGGTGCGCACCAAGGAGATTTTCCTGGCCAACATGAGCCACGAGATTCGCACGCCCATGAACGGCATCGTGGGCCTGTCGCGCCTGCTGAAAAAGCAGGCCACCACGCCCGAGCAGGGCGAGTACCTGGATTTGATACTGACCAACGCCGAAAGCCTGCTGGTCGTTATCAACGACATTCTGGATTTTGCCAAAATCGAGTCGGGCAAAGTCGATTTGGAAACCATTTCCTTCGATGTGGCCGAGACGGTGTACAACACCACCAAGTCGTTGGCTTTCCTGGCCGAGGCCAAAGGCCTGGTGCTGCAAGCGGAAATACACGACGAGCCCCTGCCCGTGGTGGAAGGCGACCCCGTGCGCCTCAACCAGGTGCTGGTGAACCTCATCAACAACGCCATCAAGTTCACGAGCGCCGGCCAAGTCACGGTGACCGTGGGCGTGAACCACCACGACGCCGGCGTGGTGCATTTGCAGTTCTGCGTGGAGGACACCGGCATTGGCATCAGCGCCGACAAGTTCGAGAAGGTGTTCAAGAGCTTCGGGCAGGCCAACAACAGCACCGCGCGGCTGTACGGCGGCACGGGCCTGGGGCTGGCCATTTGCAAAAACCTGGTCGAGCTGCAAGGCGGCCGCATTTGGCTCGACAGCCAGCCCGGGCAGGGCAGCCGCTTCTATTTCACGCTGCCCTACCGCGTGAGCGAGCAGGCCCCCCGCCTGCCGGCCCCGGCCGAGGAGCTGCCCGAGGGCCTGCTGCGGGGCCTGCGGGTGCTGCTGGTGGAAGACAACCCGGTGAACACCTTCCTGGCGCGGGCGCTGCTGAACTCCTGGGAAGTGGAGGCCGACGTGGCCAGCGACGGCAAACAGGCCATTGCCATGGCCGACGTCACCTCCTACGACCTGATTCTGATGGACATTCAGATGCCGCGGATGAACGGCGTGGAAGCGGCGGCCCACCTGCGCCGCCTGCCCGGCCCCAACCAGCACACGCCCGTCATCGCCCTCACGGCCAACGCCATGAAGAGCGACCTGGACTCGTACACCCAGGCCGGGTTCATAGACTGCCTGGTGAAGCCTTACCACGAAAACAGCCTGTACCTGGTCATTGCGCACAACACGGCCCGGCGCACCCCGTCGCGCCTGCCCGCGCCGGAGCCGGCCCCGGCCGTGCCGGCCTACGGCTTCGAGGGCCTGGGGCGCCTGGCCAACGACGCGAGCTTTATCCGCAAAATGCAGCAGCTGTTCGTGGACACCGTGCCGGCCCAGCTCGAGCAGCTGCGGCAGGCCGTGTACCTGCACGACTGGGCCCGGGCCACCGTGCTGGTGCACGCCCTCAAGTCGACCTACGGCAACCTGCAGGTGGACGAGGCCCAGCGCTACATCCGCAAGTTCGAGGACATCCTTCGGCAGGGACCCGAGCCCGCCATGCTGGCCAACTTGCTGCGCACCATTAGCCGCGTCACCAACCAGATAACCGAAGTTTTCAAGGCCCAAATCTATTGCGAAGCCAAGCCCTAGCGGAGAGCGTGGCCAGCGTGGCCGTGCGTTCTGCCAGTCCATCCCGCGGGGCCGCTGCCACACGCGGAGCCCAACTCCCCACCTGAATGAAAAGGAAATTACTTGTCATCGACGACGAACCTGGAATTCAGCTGATTCTGGAGCACTACTTCGCGAATGAGTACGAAGTGGTGCTCACCGCCAATGGCCGCGACGCCATGGCCTGGCTGGACCAGGGCCACCGAGTAGACGTCGTGGTGGCCGACTGCGAAATGCCCTTTATGAACGGCCTGGACTTCATTCTGGCGCTGCGCAACACGGCGGCCCACCAGCACACGCCCCTCATGATGCTTTCGAGCACGGACGACGTGGCCAACAAAATATCCTGCCTGAAACAGGGCGCCGACGATTACCTGGTGAAGCCGTTCAACCCCGAGGAGTTGGAAATTAGAATCAAGAAGATTCTGGACCGGGTCCGGGCCTAACGCTTGGCGCCCGCCGGAAAGAAAACAGCGCGGGGTTTGGGAGGATTTTTTCTGGATGCTTCCCCAGCAGGTAGCCCACCGGGCATTGAAAGGCAACCGGCACGCTGTTAACAACTTATTGATGTATCCGTAGTGGTTAAAAGCAAATTGCCTCGCTTTTAACTGCTTAGCTAATCGACTCAAATCGAATAATTACCGCTTGCCTTTGCAATAAATTGTTTTTATTGCATGAAATATTTGCACTATCTAGATTATTTGGCGTAAAAGCACGGCGCTGCTTTGCTTGGCGCTGGGTGGTTCTGCCATTGATACCGTTAAAAAGACTTTGAATTAGGCCTCCGCAGCCGTTGCTACTCAATTGACTATGACTATGGAAACAGGTTTGGTGGAAAAGGTGAAATTCTGTTTCACCGGGGAGGTCATCACTCAGCTTAGCTACCAAGTGGGCGAAGCGGAGGAAGGGGTTGAACGAGCGCTGAGCAAGGCGGTGCCGCTGCTGCTCAACGGCCTGTTGCGCCAATTGGAGCGCGGCGGCGCCGCGCCCGCCGACCTGCTGCACCTGGCCCGCGAAGCCGACGCCGCCCAGGTGCTGAAGCAGCTTTCGGCCTCCCGCACGGCGCAGTGGTACGAGCGGGGCACCAACCTGCTGCTGGACCTGCTGGGCCACACCTACCGCATCACCGTCAACGAGATTGCGGAGGAGGCCGGCATTCGGCCGGAGGCGAGCGGCACGCTGCTGCAAGTGGCCGCCACGGCCGTGCTGGGGGTGCTGGGAAGGTTTGCGGTGGAGAACGACATCACCGCCAACGAATTCCATAACTGGCTAAAATCGCAGAAAGCGGCCATTGGCCGGGCGCTGCTGCCGCCGCCCAGTTTTGCAACCCGGGGTGCTGCGGCCCCCCTCCCGCCCACCGAGGCGCCCGAAAAGCCGCTGGCGCAGCTGCCGCCCCGCCCCGCCCCAGCCCCATCCACCAGCACCAGCACCAGCACCAGCACCCAAATGACCGCGCCCCGCAACGAGGCCGTGGCGGCCCCGCCCGTTGCGCCCCAGCCCGCGCCGGTGCCAACGGGCGGCCTGCGGTGGCAATGGGGCGTGCTCCTGCTGCTTGCCGTGGCCATGGGGTACGTTTTCGGCAGCGGTTTGCTGGGGCGTCCTCGCTCCTCGACCGTCGCGCTCGACACTTCGGTGGACGCGTCGGTGGGTGCCGCCGATGCGGCCGTGGTCAGCGACGCTCCCGCGCCTGCTGCGCCCGTTAGGGCGGAGGAGCCCGCGGCCCAGCCGGCCGCCGTTGCCACGCCGGCCGTGGCGGTGCCAGCGGCGGCCCCGCTCCGTGCGGCGCCCCGCCCCTATGCTGCCGCGCCCGCCGCTGGTACTGCAACCGCGGCTGGCCGCTACGACCAGAACCGCGACACTTACGTGTACGACACCGGCCGCCCCATCGTGCTGGCCCTGGCCAAGGGCGTCAACCTGCGCGTGGGGGCCAATTCTACCGAGAACCGCTTGTACACGTTCCTGGCTTCGGCTGCCGTGCAAGTCGACTCGGTGAACCGCACCAAAGGCTGGATAAGCCTCGACCGCGTGTACTTCGAGCCCGCCAAGGCCACGCTCACGCCCGAGTCGAGCACGCAGCTGCGCAACATTGCCAGCATTCTCAAAACCTTTCCGCAGGCCATGGTCAAGATAGGCGGCTACACGGATAGCACCGGCAACTCCCTGCAAAACTTCCAGCTGAGCGAGGAGCGTGCCCGGGCGGCCATGCTCAGCATTGCCAAGCTGGGCATTCCCTTGGAGCGCATGCAGGCCAAAGGCTACGGCGCCCGCTACTTCCTGGTGCCCAACAACACGCCCACCAGCCGGGCCCAGAACCGCCGGGTAAGCATCCGGGTGATAAAAAAATAACCCTCGCTGCCCATCGAAACCCCGCCGAAACGGTAGCGCCGCGATTAATGCGGACGCGTATTTCAGTAAGCACCACGGTCATAACCCGTATTTGAAGGGAAAAACTGCGCGAAGTGCTGCTCGACATTTGCAGTGGTTCGGCTCGGGCGTCACGGCGTCGTTGGTGAAGTCGGGCCGGTTATCCAGTAGCCCCTTGTTTCCGATGAAGTTTCGCCCTGAATTTGCCCGGCCCAGTGGGCCCCTTGGCGACGTGGCCTTCGTGACCTACCTCTACTACCGCGAAGCCCGCCACCTCATTCCCACGCCCGCCGACTTTGCCGCCTGGCTGGCCTCGCTGCCGGGGGCCGCCCGTGGCCGCATGGCGGCCCGGGGCCTGGCGGCGGCGCGCACCAGCCAAGCCTTCAACCGGTTTTTGCTGGAAAAGCGCGGCCACTCCTTCACCGACTTTATGGCTGCCCGCCTGAAGCCTTCGGTACTGGCCTTTTGGCAAGCCCTGCCCGACGAGGACTCGTAGCCCGCTCCCGGCACTAACACGGTCCGGCTGCACGCGGGGCAGCCCCCACGGAGCGCTGCCCCGCCGCAACGGGCGTCAGCTAAGCTCTCGGCGCTGGCAGCTGCGCAGCCACGCTTCGGCCTCGGCCACCTGCTGAAAAATTTGCAGCTCCAGCCCCTCAACTTCGGAGCCTCTGACGTGCGCGGTCACGGTGTCGAAGAGCGTGTCGGCCTGCACCACGTGCGCCACGTAGCGCAGGCCCAGGCTCAGCGCCTGCGGCAGCCATATGCGTTGCAGCCACTCGATGGAATCGAACCAGGGGCCGTGCAGGGCCACGTTGTCGTTGAGCAGGTAGGCGCACTGCACCGAGGCCAGCACCTGCAAGTAGTTGGAAGCCCCGCGTTGGGCTTCGGCCATATCCACAAACCCCCGCCACGTGGCCCGCAGCCAGTGTTCTGCTTCGTCGTAGGCGAGAACGCACCGACTGCCGTCGGTATCGGGCAGGGAGCTGAGGAGTATGGATTGCGGCATGTGAAGAAAATGAAAGGACCGAAGGAAAACAGTTGTTCCGCAACCGTTTAGCTTGCGCGGCTACGGCGGCGCTGGCACCGGTAGAAGTGCTTGTTGCGCGCCCGGCAAAGTTGCAGTCAAGACGTGGCTGATTTGTACGTACGTAGCGGCTACTAAATACGGAATTTTGGGTCCTGAACTACGTATATTACATTCAAAACGGCTGTTACGTAGGCTACTAGCCACAAAATGCAGGAAATTTGGCTACCTTATTGAAGGGATTCCGCTTTCGGTTTTTCCCGCAAAACGCCAGCTTCATGATTCGTATTTTTTTGGTGGACGACCACCCCATTGTGCGCGACGGCATCCGGTCGCTGCTGGTCCAGGAGCCCGGCCTGGAAGTGGTGGGCACGGCCGGCAACGGCCAGGAACTGCTCGACCAGCTCCCCGACACCCCCGCCGACCTCGTGCTCATGGACATCAACATGCCCGTGCTCGACGGCTACGCCACCACCGCCCGCCTACGCGAAGAGCACCCCGACGTGCGGGTGCTGGCCCTCTCCATGCTGGCCGAGGAACACTACGTGGGCCGCATGCTGGAAGCCGGGGCGCGCGGCTACGTGCTCAAAAGCGCGAGCAAAGACGAAATCATTCACGGCATCCGGCAGGTGATGGAAGGACGCATGTTCCTGTGCACCGAAATTGGACTGGCCATGCTGCGCAAAGTGCTGGACTGGAACACCGTGAGCGTGAACGCCGAGCCCAAAAAGACCGAGCTGCTCTCCAAGCGCGAGCGCGAAGTGCTGCAGCTCATTGCCGAAGGCCTCACCAACGCCGAGATTGCCGAGCAGCTCTTCACCAGCAAGCGCACGGTGGAAACCCACCGGCAAAACCTGCTCGAAAAAACCCACGCCAAAAACACCGCCGCCCTCGTCAAACTGGCGCTGGCCGACGGGCTGATTAAGTAATTTTTTTTTAAGCAGTGTGTTTCATATGGGGAATGTGGAAGATGTGGAGAATGTGAAAATGAAGCTGTTTAGGAAGTCGGCCCTGCCCGGTCCGACGCCCTAGGCGTCCGACCGGTTGCCGCAAGCCCGACGCACCAATGGCCGTGGACCGACAACCGGTCGGACGCTTAGGGCGTCGGACCGGCAGGCGACATAGTTCCTAACCAGCATCAATATGAAAACGCAGCTGGTTACTATTTAGTAGCCTTCAGCCATTTACCACCATTCACATTCGCCACATTTCCCTCATTCCTCACATTATCTCTTTAGCTCGCCAATGCCGGCTTCTCTGCCACCCAGCTTATTCGACCGGGCCCGCCAGCAACTGCGTGCGCAACCCGACGACGCCCCCGGCAGCGCCCCCGCCTCGCCGGCCGACCCGCAGCCCACGGCCGAGGACCTGCAGCTGCACAAGATAGAGCTGGAAATGCAGCAGGAAATGCTGCTGGTGGCGCAGGAGGAGGCCGTGGCTGCGCAGGCCCGCTACGCCGACCTCTACAACTTCGCGCCCACGGCCCTGCTCACCCTGCTGGCCGATGGCCGCATTGCCCAGCTCAACGCGCGCGCCTGCCAGCTCCTGGGCTCCACCAGTGAGCGCCTGCTGGGCCGCCGCTTCCTGCTTTTTGTGGCCCCGGAAACCCGGGAAGCTTTCCAGGCATTTGTGAGCACGGCGCTGGCCGAGTCCCGCCGGCACGCCCTGGAAGTCTGCCTGCAAACCGAGGCCAGCGTCAGCTTTCCGGCCCGGGTAGAGGCCGAAGCCCGCACCAACGCCCTGGGCCAGCCCGAGGTGCAGCTGGCCATGGTGGACCTCACCCAGCTGCACCGCGAAGCCGAGAAGCGGCGCCGCACCGACGCCCGCCTGCAGCAGGTGCTCTCGGCCACGGGCACGGGCACCTGGACCTGGCATTTTGCCTCCAATAGGCTGGAATGGGACGCGCAGGCCCAGGCCTGCTTTGGACGCCCGCACGACCCCACCCCGGCTTCTTTCGACGTGCTGCAGGCCGCCGTGCACTCCGACGACGTGCCCTGTGTGCAACGCGCCATGCACGCCGCCGTGCACGACCGGCAGCCGCTGGACCTGGTTCACCGGGTGATTTGGCCCGACGGCTCGGTGCATTTCGTGGCCGCGCACGGCAACGTGCAGCGCGACGCCCACGACCGCCCCGAATGCCTGACCGGCCTGATTCGGGACGTGACGGCCCGCTACGAAGCCGAAGCCGAGCTGAACTACCAAAGCAACCAGTTTCAGCTGCTGCTCGACACCTTGCCCATCCTGTTCGTGCGGCTTTCGGCCACCGGCAACTACTTGGAAATGAAAGGTGCAGCCCGGCAACGGCTAGGCCTAGACGCCACCAATAGCGTGGTGGGCAAATCCATTTTCGACCTGTACCCGATTCTTGCCGAGCCCACGCGCCGCCTGCTGGCCGGCGAGTCGTTCAACTTCGTGGCCAGCGAAACGGTAGACGGGCAGCGCGTGTCGTTTCACAACCACGGCTTTTTCGACCAGCAGCGGCAGGAAGGCGTCGTCTTTGCCATCGACGTGACCGAGTCGGAGGTGATGAAGGAGCGCATGCGCACCGAGCAGGAATTCACCCGCAGCCTGCTCAATCATTCCATCGACGGCGTGGCGGCCTTCGACCACAATGGCCGCCTCACGGCCTGGAACCGGGCCATGACCGAGCTCACCGGCCGCACCGAAGCGGATGCCCTGGGCCAGGACGTGTTCGCCTGCCTGCGTTTCGAACCCCACTCCCTGCCCGCCAACCTGGTGGCCGGCCTGCTGCAACGCCAGGCCCGCCCGCGCTTCAACCAGCCCGTGCCCTGGCCCGACCCAGCCCGCGAAGTCGAGCTCACAACCATTCCCCTCACCAAGACCGACGAAGACACGTGCGCGGGCGGCCTGCTGCTGGTGCGCGACGTGACCGAGCGCAACCGGCTGCACGCCCACGCCACCCAGCTCAAGGCGCGCCAGCAGCGCGAAATCTTCCGGCTGGTGCTCATGGCCCAGGAGGTGGAGCGCAAGCGCATTGCCGAGGCCCTGCACAACGGCGTGGGCCAGCTGCTCTACGCCACCAAGCTGCACCTCGAAGACGGCGCCACCACGCCGGGCGCCACCGTGGCCCTGGCCCTGCTGGAAGACGCCATCAAGGCCACCCGCGAGGTGTCGTTTGAGCTTACGCCGGGCATTTTGGAAGATTTTGGCCTGGCCGTGGCCCTGCAGAAGCTGGCGCGCAGCATTCCGCCCGCCAAGCTGAAGCTGCACATGTACCTCACCGGCCTGGAGCGCCCCTTGCCCCAGGTGCTGAACGTGGCCATCTACCGCATGGTGCAGGAACTGCTAAACAACGTGCTGAAGCACGCGCGCGCCGAGGAAGCCACCCTGCACGTGGCCTACGAAGACCAGCAGGTGTACCTGAGCATGGAAGACGACGGCGGCGGCTTCGACGTGGCCGAGACCGTGGGCACGGCCCAGGGCATGGGCCTGGCCTCGCTCTACAACCGCGCCGCTTTGCTGGGCGGGCAGTTTGAGTTGGCCTCGCGGCCCGGCCGCGGCACCATTGCCACCTTCACCCTGCCCGTGGCCGAAGAATAGTGGGCGGGTTGCACTGGCCCAGCCTGCCCGAGTCCCCGCAATGGAATTTCGGCCCGGCTGAGCGACTTGCTTTTGGTTGTTCTGGCGGGCCGAAATGGAATTTCGGGGGACTCGGGCAGCTAACCCAAACCGTTTCCGGAGAATCGTGGGCCGTGCTTCCGTCATCGGCGGCCGGCGGCGCGCTAAAAATACTGCGCTTCCAAGGCGCGGTAAGCGAGTGAAAACCTTGTTCGTTGCCCCACTTACCTGCATTGTTCGCCCTGCTTCTTGGCCGCTATTTCGCCCGTTGTGCTGTACCTTGCCCGCGGGCCTTTGCCACCGCCCGTGCCCGTTGGCGCGGGCCGAAACACTGCCGCTTGTGCGCAGTTGTTGGTGGCAACGAGGCTGCTAATTTTGGTCTGGCTGCTTTCTTACTTTCTTCTGCATGTCCCGAAAAAAGGCTTTGTTTCTCATCGGCTCGCCTAACCAAACCACGCAGATGCACCAGATTGCGCAGCTGCTGGAAGACGAGTTTGAGCCCTTCTTCAGCCAGCTTTACTACGACGGCTGGCAGCGCGGCTTCTACAAGTTCCTGCTGTGGACGGGCGGCCTGGACAAGACCATCGTCACGGGCAAAATCAAGGACAAGGCCGACAAATACCTGGCCGCGCACAACCTGAAAAATGATTTTGAAGCCCGGCAATTTGGCAACACCTACGACCTGGTGGTGTGCTGTTCCGACTTGATAGTGCCCTGGCCGCTGGTGCGCCGCACCAAAACCGTGTTTGTGCAGGAAGGCATGACCGACCCGCTCAACCTCTGGGCGCGGCTGGTGAAGCGCCTCACCCGCTACCCCATCCTGGCCATTGGCACGGCGCTCAACGGCATGAACAACTGCTGCGACATCTATTGCGTGGCGTCGGAGGGCTACCGCGAGCATTTTGCCCGCGTGGGCGTGGACGCCGACAAGCTGGTGGTGACGGGCATTCCCAACTTCGACAACATCGAGCGGGTGCGCCACAACGACTTCCCGCACCGCGGCTACGTGCTGGCCGCCACCTCCGACCTGCGCGAAACCTTCACCCCCGAAAACCGGCCCAAGTTCATTCGGGAGTGCGCGCGCATTGCCAACGGCCGCCCTTTGGCCTTCAAGCTGCACCCCAACGAGGAGCTGCCCCGCGCCGTGGACGAAATCAAGGAACACGCCCCGCCCGGCACGCTCATTTTCACCGAAGGCAACACCGACCACATGATTGCCAACTGCGTGGAGCTCATCACCCAGTATTCGACGGTGGTGTACGTGGGGCTGGCGCTGGGCAAGCCGGTGCACTCCTACTTCGACGTGGACGACCTGAAGCGCAAGCTGCCCTGGCAGAACGGCGGCACCTCCTCGCGCCGCATTGCGGCCATCTGCCGCGGCTTTGCCCGCTTCGCCGGCAGCGGCCCCGCCTTCCTGCGCCAGCACCAGCCCGAAGCAGTTGCCGATTCCTCGCCAACGGGCAGTTCCGTGGCCGTGCGCTAGGCCACGCGGGCTTGCCGCGCTCAGCAGGGCAAAATTCAAGGCCTTCTTTGCCAGTAAATTACCTCAACCAAAGCGCCGGGAAGGTCAAATTTTAGCGTATTTTCCCGCATTCATTCGACTACCGGATACCGACATTCCTACATGGCCGCTCCCAAAGTCCTGACCGTTGTGCAAGCCCGCATGGGCTCGTCGCGGTTGCCCAACAAAATATTGCTGCCCCTGGCCGGCCAGCCGCTGCTGGTGCGCATGGTGGAACGGGTGCAGCGCGCCGTGCTGGCCGGCACCGTGGTGGTGGCCACCACCACCGACCCCGCCGACGACGCCGTGGCCGCCTGCTGCGCCGCGCACGGCCTCAACTGCTTCCGGGGCCACGCCCTGGACTTGCTGGACCGGCACTACCAGGCCGCCCGCCACTACGGCGCCGACGTGGTGCTGAAAATCCCCTCCGACTGCCCGCTCATCGACCCGTTTGTGATTGACGAAGTGGTGAAGTTTTACTTCGACTTCGCCGAGCGCTACGACTTCGTGAGCAACCTGCACCCCGCCACCTTCCCCGATGGCAACGACGTGGAGGTGATGCCTTTTAAGGCCCTGGAAACCGCCTGGCGCGAAGCCAAGCGCCCCCTGGAGCGCGAACACACCACGCCCTTTTTCTGGGAAAACCCCGACCGATTCCGGGTGGGCAACGTGACCTGGGACACGGGCCAAAACTTCTCGATGAGCCACCGCTGGACCATCGACTACCCCGAGGATTACGCCTTTATCGGCGCGGTGTACGACGCGCTGTACAACCAAAACCCGGCTTTTGGGCTCGATGACGTACTCCAGCTCACGGCCCAACGGCCCGACATCGCCCAACTCAACTCCCACCTGGCGGGCGTGAACTGGTACCGCAACCACCTCAACGAACTCCGAACCGTGGACCCCACGCAAACCAGGGTTCTTTAGTTGTCAGTTGTTCGTTGTCAGTTGTTAGGACTGACGACGGGCAATTGCCGACTGACAACTGACAACAAACAACTGACAACCAAACGAATGACCCCTGAGCAACAACAGAAACTAGAGAAGATGGCCCTGAAAGTGCGCGAGCACATCGTGCGCCTGAGCACCGATGGCGGCTGCTTCACCGGCGCCTCGCTGAGCTGCGCCGACCTGCTGGTGTACCTCTACGCCGACCACCTCAACGTGCGGCCCGACAACCTGCAGGACCCCACCCGCGACTACTTGTTCCTCTCCAAAGGCCACGACGTGCCGGCCCTTTACGGCACCTTCGTGGAGCTGGGCTTCATCACGAAAGAGCGCCTGGCCCAGCACCTGAGCACCGACGACCACATTTACTGGCACCCCAACCGCCACGTGCCGGGCGTGGAGTTCCACTCGGGCTCGCTCGGGCACCTGCCCAGCGTGGCCCTGGGCGTGGCCCTGGACTGCCGCATGCGCGGCCAGGACAACAAGGTCATCGTCATCACCGGCGACGGCGAGCTGAACGAAGGCACCGTGTGGGAAAGCCTGCTCGTGGCCAGCGCCCACCAGGTAAACAACCTCACGCTGGTGGTCGACCGCAACCACTTCCAGGCCAACGTGGCCACCGAAGACCTGATTCCGCTGGAGCCGCTGGCGCCCAAGTTTGAGGCCTTTGGCTGCGAAGTGCGCCGCATCGACGGCCACGACTTCGCCCAGTTGGAAGAAGCTTTCTCGGCCCTGCCCTTCTCGGCCACCAAGCCCTCGGTCATCATCTGCGACACGGTGCGCGGCCGGGGCCTCCCCAGCATCGAGGCCCGCGCCGACCGGTGGTTCTGCAACTTCTCCAGCGAGGAAGTGGAAGAGCTGCTGCGCGAGCTGCACAGCCAAGTGGCTACTAATTTGACTAGCGAGACGCTTACTGTACGGTAAATCAGTAGCGCGGACTTTTAGTCCGCGACCAAACGATTCATTCGCGGACTAAAAGTCCGCGCTACTTCCCATGAACTACGAAGAACTCATCAAGGAAACCGCCCTGGCCGACGAGCGCATCGTGGTGATGACGGCCGAAAACCGTGCCCTCATCCGCAACCTGCCCGGCGTGCTCGGCCCGCGCTTCATCGACACCGGCATCACGGAGCAGACCCTAATTGGCGCGGCAGCCGGGCTGGCCTTGCGCGGCCGCATTCCGGTGGTGCACGCGCTGGCCACGTTTCTCACGCTGCGGGCTTTCGAATTTATTCGCACCGACGTGGGCATCGGCAAGCTGCCGGTGAAGCTGAGCGGCTTCGTGCCCGGCTTCCTGTCCGACGGTAACGGCCCCACCCACCAGGCCATAGAAGACGTGAGCCTGATGCGCGGCATTCCGGGCATGACCGTTTTTGCGCCCGCCGACGAGGCGGACATGCTGGCCATGCTGCCCGCCATCTGGGCCTCGCCCGCTCCGGCTTACGTGCGCATCAACACCCGGCCCGCTACCTACGAGCATGCGCCGTTTGAGATGGGCAAAGCCGAAATCGTGGGCGAGGGCACCGACGTCACGATTCTCACCTACGGCATGCTGTTCGAGCAGGCGCTGGTGGCGCGCGAGCTGCTGCAAGCCCAGGGCAAATCGGTGGGCCTCGTCAACCTGCGCAGCCTCAAGCCAATTGACGAAGCCGCCCTACTGGATGTCGTGCGCCGCGGCTCGCTCGTGGTGACCGTGGAAGACCATTTCATCACCGGCGGGCTGTATTCCATCCTGGCGGAAGTGCTGCTGCGCAACCAGCTCACCGCCCGGGTGCTGCCGCTGGCCCTCGAGGAGCGCTGGTACCGCCCCGGCCGCCTCAGCGCGGTGCTGGAGTACGAAGGCTTCACCGGCCAGCACATTGCCCGCCGCATCACAGAGTATCTGGGCGAGTCAGGCGCCGCTATTGCCGAAGGCCCGGCCGTGCTCGAGAACGAGTTTGCGGAATAGTCTGGCCCAAAAAAGAACGTCATGCAGAGCGAAGCGAAGCATCTCGCGTGCCACCAGTAATTAATTACTACCACACGCGAAATGCCTCGGCTGCGCTCGGCATGACGACCCTATAAATTAATACGATACCATTTCTCCCCATGCCCAACACCGTCTCTTTCAACGAGCAGTACCCCGACATCACGAAGTCGGATGAGCTTTACGCCCGCGCGCAGAAAATCATGACGCCGGTTACCCAGACCTTGGCCAAAGGCCCTGGCCAGTACACCAAAGGCGTGTCGCCGAAGTACGTGAAGCGCGGCGCCGGCTCCCACATCTGGGACGTGGACGGCAACGAATTCATCGACTACCAGATGGGCATCGGGCCGATTTCGCTGGGTTATGCCTACCCGCGGGTCGACGACGCCATTCGGGCGCAGCTCCAGGACGGCATCACGTTTTCGATGATGCACGAGCTGGAAGTGGAGCTGTCCGAGCTCATCCACTCCATCATCCCCAACGCTGAAAGCATCCGCATCAGCAAGACCGGCGCCGATGTGTGCTCGGCCGCAGTGCGCGTGTCCCGCGCCTTCACCGGGCGCGCCAAGGTGCTGTGCTGCGGCTACCACGGCTGGCACGACTGGTACATTGGCACCACCAGCCGCGACAAGGGCATTCCCGGCGAAATCAAGGAACTGACCGCTGCTTTCGAGTACAACAACCTCGACTCGCTGAAGGCCTTGCTCGACGAAGACGTGGCTTGCGTCATCCTGGAGCCCTTCATTTTTGATGCGCCCAAGGACAACTTCCTGCACGAAGTGGCCCGGCTGTGCAAGGCCAACGGCACGCTGCTGATTTTTGACGAAATGTGGACCGGCTTCCGCATTGCGGTGGGCGGCGCGCAGGAGTTTTTCGGCATTACACCCGACCTCGCGGTGTACTCCAAAGCCTTCGCCAACGGCATGCCCATTGCCCTGCTCACCGGCCGGCGCGACGTGATGGAGCTGTTCGAGCAGGACGTGTTTTTCTTCACTACGTTTGGCGGCGAGGCCCTGAGCATGGCCGCGGCCCTGGCCACCATCACCGAAATGGCCGAAAAAGACGTGCCTGCCCGCCTCGCCGAACAAGGCAAGAAGCTAAAGGACGGCTACAACGCCATCGCCACCGAACTCGGGCTGACGGCCTACACCAAATGCTACGGCTACGACTGCCGCACCATTGTGACGTTCGACGCCTCGGCTGGCAACCCCATGGAAATCAAAGCATTCATGCAGCAGGAGCTGTTCAAGCGCGGCATTTTATGGGGCGGTTTCCACAACATGTGCTTCTCGCATTCCGACGAGGATGTGGCCCACACCCTGGCCGCCTACCGCGAGGTGCTGCCGCTGCTAAAGGCCGCCATCGAAGCCAGCGACGTAGCCGCCCGCCTGCTGGGCGAGCCCGTGGAAGCCGTGTTCCGCAAGGTGACCAATGCCGCCCCGGTGAAGGCCAAATAAAGTGCCTTACCAACGTCATGCAGATATGACGTCATGCCGAGGGCAGCCGAGGCATCTCGCGTGTGGTAGTAACTCAATCGTCAGGATTACTGGTGGCGGGCGAGATGCCTCGGCTGCGCTCGGCATGACGGCCTAAAAAACCATTACCCAAAGACCTTTCAAACAAACACTTGGACCTTTTCTCTCTGACCAACAAAACGGCCATCGTTACGGGCGCTTGCGGCCTGATTGGGCGCAAACACTGCGAAGCGCTGGCCAACGCCGGGGCCAACGTGGTGGTGGCCGACATCAATGCCGAGGCCTGTGCTGCCACGGCGGCCGAGTTGCCCGGCGGCATCCACCTTCCGCTGGCCGTGGACGTGACCAACCCCGCCTCGCTCGCCGCCGCTCGGGACCAGATTCTGGCCCAGTTCGGCCACCTCGACGTGCTGGTGAACAACGCCGCCATCAACGACATGTTCGAGAATCCGGCCCTGGCCGCCAACCTCAGCAAGTTCGAAAACTTCCCCCTTGACACTTGGAAAAAGTCGCTGGAAGTGAATGTGACGGGTATTTTCCTGGCCGCGCAGGTGTTTGGGACGCCCATGGCCGCGCAAGGCAGCGGCAGCATCATCAACGTGGCCAGCACCTACGGCATCGTGGGCCCGGACCAGAACATTTACGTGAACGAGCGGGGCGAGCAGACCTTTTTCAAGTCGCCCTCCTATCCGGCCACCAAAGGCGCCGTCATCAGCTTTACGCGGTATCTGGCGGCGTATTGGGGCAAGGCCGGCGTGCGGGTAAACACCTTGTCGCCGGGCGGGGTGGAGAATAATCAGGACGAGTTCTTCGTCCGGCAATACAGCGCCAAAACGCCCCTGGGCCGCATGGCTACCGCTACTGATTACCAAGGCGCTGTCGTGTTTCTGGCCTCCGAGGCATCGGCCTACATGACCGGGGCCAACCTAGTGGTGGACGGGGGCTGGACGGCTATTTGACAGTCGGCTCTGCCCGGTCCGACGCCCTAGGCGTCCGACCGGTTGTTGGTCGCACAATCCCCCCAGATGCCCTGCCGACAACCGGTCGGACGCCTCGGGCGTCGGACCAGCAAGCGACACACTGCCTAAACAGCTTCAATTAAAACTTTAATTGTCAATAATTTTTTCGTAACTATTTTACAATATTCCGCCCGCTGGTTCGCTTACAACACCAGCAACCTTTGCTTGCGCTCTTCAACCTGGCGAGCGACTCGTGCAGCGCCTGGCTGCAGGTCATTCCTGCTCGATTAGCGCTACTTCACCGACCCATCTTTCACACGTCCCACACGTCAATTCACTCACCTATGAATGCCGTTGAAATTGGAAAAAACCGTCGCATTGGTGCCGGTCACCCCACGTATATCATTGCCGAAATCGGCATCAACCACAACGGGTCGCTAGACCTGGCCAAACAACTCATTGCAGAAGCGGCCCGCGCCGGCTGCGACGCCGTGAAGTTCCAAAAGCGCACCCCCGAGCTGTGCGTGCCCAAAGACCAGTGGGAAAAGCAGCGCGACACCCCCTGGGGCCGCATGAGCTACATTGACTACAAGCGCAAAACCGAGTTTGGCTTGGCCGAATACACCGCCATCGACGACTACTGCCGCGCCCTGGGCATCGACTGGTTTGCCTCGTGCTGGGACGAACCCTCGGTCGATTTCATGGAGCACTTCCGCCCCGTGATGTACAAAATGGCCTCGGCCTCCCTCACCGACCGGCCCCTGCTCGACCGCGTGCGCGCCACCGGCCGCCCCCTGATGCTGAGCACCGGCATGAGCACCCAGGACGAAATTGCCCAAGCCGTGAGCTGGGTGGGCCTGCAGGATTTAATGATTGCGCACTCCACCTCGGCTTACCCCTGCCCGCCCGCGGAGCTGAACCTGCGCATGGTGCCGGCGCTGCAAGCGCTGTTTCCGGATACGCCCATCGGCTATTCGGGCCACGAAACTGGCCTGGCCACGACGGTGGCGGCGGTGGCCCTGGGCGCTTGCTTCGTGGAGCGCCACTTCACCCTCGACCGGGCCATGTGGGGCTCCGACCACGCCGCCTCGGTCGAGCCCGGCGGCATGGCCAAGCTGGTGCGCGACATTCGCGACGTGGAAGTGGCCCTGGGCGACGGCCAAAAGCGGGTGTACGACAGCGAATTGGAGCCTCGCCGCCGCCTGCGCCGCGAACTGACGCCAAACAACGGGTAAGCAAGAGGGGTTTGATAGCCGTGGAGCCATAAATAGCCCGTCATGCCGAGCGCAGCGCAGCATCTCGCGTGCCACCAGTAATTAATTACTACCACACGCGAGATGCCTCGGCTGCGCTCGGCATGACGGGCTTGCTGCACGCCGTTCTGCATTCTTTTCTACCTTTCCTTTTCGCTCCGCCACAACCATGACACAGGTTGAAATCGTCACCACGGTGCTGCTGTTGAGTTGGGTGGCCGTGGTCATCTTGCTGGAACGGCAGTTTCCGTACCGCAAAGGGCTGCCGTTTTTCCGGGAAGGCTTCTGGACCGATTTGGTGCTGTACACCCTTGTGCAGAGCTTCCTGCTGAAAATCGTCATTTTCGACTTCATCATTCAGCCGCTCGACCAGCACTTCGCTCTTTCGCGGCTGCAGCTCGTCACCCACTGGCCGGTGTGGGTGCAGGTGCTGTTTTTCCTGATAACGCACGACTTTTACATCTACTGGTTTCACCGCTGGCAGCACCACAGCCCGGTGCTGTGGCGCACCCACGAAGCCCACCATTCGGGCAAGCAGGTGGACTGGCTGGCGGGCTCCCGCTCGCACGCCGTCGAGATTTTGATTAACCAAACCATCGAGTTTGCGCCCATCGTGCTGCTCGGTGCGGCCCCCGAAGTCGTGCCCATCAAGGCGCTGATTGACGCCGTGTGGGGCATTTGGATTCATTCCAACGTCGACGTGAAATCGGGCCGGCTGCAGTACTTCATCAACGGGCCCGAGATGCACCTCTGGCACCACGCCGACCACAAAGAAGTGTTTCACGCCAACTTTTCCACCAAGTTTGCTTTCTGGGACTGGCTGTTTGGCACGGCCTACTTTCCCGGCCACAAGCCGGTGAAATGGGGCTTGCCCTACGTTTTCCCCAAGGACTACTTTAGCCAGCACGTGTTCTCCGTGGCACGCTTCGACGAAGACGCCCTGGCCCAACGCGCCGGCTGGTTCCGGGCCTACCACGGCTTGCGCGGCCGCCTGTTGCGGCGAGTGACCGACCGCGTGCCGGCCTTGCAGCCCCTGCACGGCTGGCCCGTGCAGGAGCCCACAGCCGACGCGGCCCTGCCGGGCACGGCCCTGCCGGGCACGGCCCTGCCGGGCACGGCCCTGCCGGGCACGGCCCTGCCGGGCACGGCCCTGCCGGGCACGGCCCTGCCGGGCACGGCCCTGCCGGGCACGG
>NZ_DASVSI010000129.1:0-84568 GCF_036388155.1 Hymenobacter sp.
TGCCTTCCGAAAGCACCTTGCGGGTTTCCAGCGGGTCAATCACGGCATCGACCCAGAGGCGGGCCGCCGCGTAGTAGGGCGAGAGCTGCTCCTCGTAGCGGGCCTTGATGCGGTCGAGCAACTCCTTTTCGGCTTCGGGGGTAATGACTTCGCCCTTGGCTTTGAGGCTGGCCACTTGGATTTGCAGGAGGGTATTGGCCGCCGCGGCGCCGCTCATTACCGCTAGTTGGGCGGTGGGCCAGGCCACGATGAGGCGCGGGTCGTAGGCCTTGCCGCACATGGCGTAGTTGCCGGCCCCGTAGCTGTTGCCTACGATGACCGTGAATTTGGGCACCACCGAGTTGCTCATGGCATTCACCATCTTGGCGCCGTCTTTGATGATGCCGCCCTGCTCAGATTGGCTGCCCACCATGAAGCCCGACACGTCGTGCAGAAACACCAGCGGAATGCGCTTCTGGTTGCAGTTCATGATGAAGCGCGCCGCCTTGTCGGCCGAATCGGAGTAGATGACGCCGCCCATCTGCATGCCGGTTTTCTTGCTCTTCACGATTTTGCGCTGGTTGGCCACAATGCCCACTGCCCAGCCATCAATACGCGCCAGCCCGCAGATGAGCGTCTGGCCATACAGGTCCTTGTAGGGCTCAAATTCGGAGTTATCCACCAGCCGGTTGATGATGTCCATCATGTCATAGGGCTTCACGCGGTCCGACGGCAGCAGGCCGTAGATTTCCTGCTCATCCTGCGCGGGTTTGGCCGGAGCCACGCGGCTGAAGCCGGCCGTGGCCTGCCCGCCCATCTTGTCGAAGATGTTGCGGATGTGCGTGAGGCACTCCTCGTCGGTATCGAACTTGTAATCAGTAACGCCCGAGATTTCGGAATGCATGCTCGCGCCGCCCAGCGCCTCGTTGTCAATGGTTTCGCCAATAGCCGACTTCACCAGATAAGAGCCGGCCAGGAACACTGAGCCCGTGCCGTTCACAATCATGGCCTCATCGGACATGATGGGCAAATACGCCCCACCGGCCACGCAAGGCCCCATGATGGCCGAAATCTGCACGATGCCCATGCTGCTCATCACCGCGTTGTTGCGGAAGATGCGGCCGAAGTGCTCCTTATCCGGAAAAATCTCATCCTGCATCGGCAGGTACACGCCCGCCGAGTCCACGAGATAGATGATGGGCAGCTTGTTTTCGATGCTGATTTCCTGGGCCCGCAGGTTCTTTTTGGCGGTGATGGGAAACCACGCGCCGGCCTTCACGGTGGCGTCGTTGGCCACCACCACGCACTGCCGCCCGGCCACGTAGCCCATGACGACGACCACGCCGCCGCCGGGGCAACCTCCCTCCTCCTTATACATGCCCTCACCTGCGAAAGCGCCGATTTCCACCTGCGCCGCGCCCTTATCCAGCAAGTAGTCAATCCGCTCGCGGGCGGTGAGCTTGCCCTTGGCCTTGTGGGCTTCGATGCGCTTCGGGCCGCCGCCGAGGGCTACGCGTTGGAGCTTTTGGGCGAGATTGACGCTGAGCTGCTTGAGTTGGTCTTCGTTGCGGTTGAACTCGACGTTCATAAGAGGAATGGTGGTGGGCTTTTGGGAGGATTGGCACAAAAAAATCCGCCCGGAGGCGGATTTCAAAGGTACGGGGAGTTTACAGCACGAACTGTGGCGCGAAGTAACGCGCACTGTGTAGTTCGCGTCCCTAGCGGAAACCCGAACGACTCTAACGGCGCGGGGACGTGAACTACACAGTGCGCGCTACTTCACCGTCGTTTTGATTTCGGTATCGGTTTTAGCGCCGTTGGGCTTGGTCGTAGTGGTTTCCACTTCGGTTTTTTTCTTGCTGCCCCCGCCCCCAAACACCGAGAAGTGCACGTAGCGCTTGGGGTTGGCTTTGAAATCGACCAGCAACTCGTTGGAGCTGGCCGTGGTGGCAGCCAAGTTGTTGTAGAGCGTAGAGTCGCTGAGCAGCTTGCCCATCGACCCGTTTTTGTCGTTGATGGCGCGGTTGAGGCCGGCCACGGTGGTTTGGGCTTCGGCCATGGTGGCGTTGAGGCGGCGCAAGGCCGGGCCCACGGGCGCTTCTTTCAACGAGTCGGTCAGCTCCGAGAAGTTCACAGCAATGCGGTCGAGCTTGGCCGTGGTCTTGTTCAGCGCCGAGCTCATCTGGGCCAGGTTGCGGGTAATCTGATTGATATTGCGCTGGTTGTCGACGATGAGCTTTTGCAGGGCTTCGCTGCTGCCGCGGGCGCTGCGCAGCGTGCCTTGGATGTTGGTTTCGGCGTCTTTGTTGATGATGCCGTTCACGTGGCGCAGCGTGGAGTCGAGGCTGGTGAGCACGGGCAGGGCGCGGGCTTGAAGGGCAGTGGCCAGGCCGGCAATACCCGACGCCGACACGGTTTTTAGCTCCTCGCCGCCGCTAAACTGCTTGCTGTTGCGACCTAAGCTAAGGGTGATGGTTTTGGAACCCAGCAGCGAGCCGCCCAGGCTGGCCACCGTGGAGTCGCCCAAGGCAATTTCTTTGCTCATCTCCAGCGCCACGCGCACGGCATTGGCTTTTTCGGGCTGCAGTTCGAGGTTTTTTACCTGCCCCACTTTGATGCCGTTCAGGATGACGGGCGCGCCCACATTCAGCCCATCCACGTCGGGGTAGGTGGCGTAGTAGGTGTTGTCGGAAGACAGGATGTTGCTGCCGCGCAGAAAATTATAGCCGATGACGAGCGCGGCGATGGCTACCAGGGCCAGAAGCCCAACTTTTATTTCTTTAGACACGAGGAGCGGATGAGTGAGTGGGAGAATGGGGTAGCAGGGGCACAACCAAAGGACGGTACGGGAGAACGCGGGCAACAGATTGCATTGCCCGGTGGCAGTCGCTCAACTCAGGCGCCCGTCAGCCACCCTCCAGTTCGCGCTTGTATTCGCGAAAGGCGCGGTAGATACCTGCAGCCATATACGACTGGTTGGCTTTGTTGTTGAGGTAACGCTCTTCGGCAGGGTTGGTGAGGAAGCCCGACTCGATGAGCACCGAAGGCATGGTGGATTTCCAGAGCACAATAAAGCCGGCCTGCTTTACGCCGCGGCTGGGCCGCTTCACGCTGGTGCGCAGCTGCCGGTCTATCTGCTGGGCAAAGCGCAGGCTGTTGGTGATGTACGCCGACTGAAACAGCGAAAACATAATGTGGCTCTGGGGCGAGTTGGGGTCGAAGCCGTTGTAGCGCTTCTGGTAGTCCTTTTCCTGCAGAATAACCGAGTTTTCGCGCTGGGCCACGCCCAGGTTGGCGGTGGTTTTGTGCAGGCCCATGGTCCAGACTTCGGTGCCGTGGCTTTGGCTGGGGCCGGCGTTGCAATGGATGGAAATGAAAAGGTCGGCCTTGTTGCGGTTGGCAATGGCGGCCCGCTCGCCCAGTTCCACAAACACGTTGGTTTTGCGGGTGTAAATCACCTTTACGTCGGGCATGTTTTCCTGAATCTGGCGGCCCAGGGCCAGCACCAGGCTCAGGGCCACGTCGGCTTCGCGGGCGCTGGCTCCGGCGCAGCCCCGGTCTTTGCCGCCGTGGCCGGCGTCGAGCACCACGGTGCGCAAGCGGTAGCGGTAAGGAGAATTCGCAGCCGATGAATTCGCAGCCGAAGAAGCTGAATCGGGCGCGAACTGAGTGGAATCGGGCGTGGTTTGTGCCTCGGCTTTCCACTCCCCGCTTCCGGCGCCCAACAGGAGCAAGGCCGCACTGGCCAGGATGACAATAATCCGCACGTCGTTCGTTGAAGGGGCGGTAGCGACCTGCTACCTTTGTAGAAGCCCCAAAAGTAAACGATTTAACCCCTATAATACTTTGCCTGCTTGGTTTGGCTTTCTCTCTGCCGCTGATTTTGGGGCGTCGACGCCGCACCTCGCGGGTCGTTTTTGGGTCCGTGTGGGCCAGGCAGGGCTTCTTGTGTCGCTGCTGCTGGCTCTTGCCGGCTCGGCTTGGAGCCAGACGGTGACGCCGGCCAAGCCCAAAAAGAAGGCAAAAACCACCAAAGCCCGCCAGGCCAACCCCACGGCCACGGCACCGCCCGGCCGCCTCGGCCCCGCGGCCCGGCCCGATACCGGCAGTACCCGCCCGGCTCCGCGCCCCGTGCGCACCGCCAAGCCCGGCCAGCGCCCCGGCAGCGCCCCTACCCCGCCGGTCCGCTACATCTCGCCCGACCCGCGCGACCCCGTGGGGCCGCCCCCGCCCGGCGTGCAGAACTCCGGCCAGCCCCGCATTCCCGGCGCCTCGCAAAAGCCCGTGCCCGACACCCTGGCGCCCGGTGGCGCGCGGCTGCCCGGCACCATACCCACCGACAGCACCAGCCTGGTGAACGGCGTGACCCGCAGCGGCGACTCGTTGCAGCTCGCCGCCCGGCGCCGCGGCCAGATAGAAACCACCATCAACTACACGGCCAAGGACTCAATTCAGTTTGACGTGACCCAGAAAGTGGCGCGGCTCTACGACAAGGCCAGCGTGACCTACGGCGACACGGACCTGAAAGCGGCCGTCATCACGGTGGATTATGGCAAAAACACCATGACCGCCAACGGCCGCCAAGACTCGGTAAGAAACCGGTTGGACCAGCGCCCCGTGCTCAAAGACAAGGGCGGCCTGTACACGGCCGGCAGCATTGCCTACAACTTCAAGAGTAAAAAGGCCAAAGTGACCGAGGCCGTGACCACCCAGGGCGAGGGCTACGTGGGGGCTCAGGTCATCAAGCGCCTGCCCAACGGCGACATCAACGGCCTCATGGGCCGCTACACCACCTGCAACCTGGAGCACCCGCACTTCTTCATTCAAGCCAAGAAAATGAAGGTCATTCCGGGCGATAAGGTGGTCACGGGCCCCTTCAATTTGGTGATTGGCGACGTGCCTACGCCGCTGGGCTTTCTGTTTGGTTTCTTCCCCACGCCCACCAAAAGCCGGGGGTCGGGCGTCATCATCCCCACGTTTGGGCAGGCCGCCGACCGTGGCTACTTCCTCACCAACGGCGGCTACTACTTCGCCCCGAACGACTACATCGGCGTGCGCCTCACGGGCGACATCTACGCCGGCAACGCCCAAACGCTGGGCGGCTTCGGCGCCACGGCCGACGTGTCGTACCTGAAACGCTACACCTTCCAGGGCAATTTCAACTTCCGCTTTACGAACCGGCCCACTGCCCCCACCGTAGCCAGCGACGCCCTCAGCACCAGTCCGCTCTACATCCGCCCACCTGACGCCAACTCCTTCTGGGTGACGTGGAATCACACGCCCACGCCCAAGCCCGGCGGCGGGCGCTTCTCGGCCAGCGTGAACGCCGGCACCAGCAGCTTCAACAAAATCAACAGCCTCGACGCCCGGCGCTACCTCACGGCGCAGTTCAACTCCAGCGTCAGCTACTCCAAGCAAATTCGGAATTCGCCCATTCAGTACGACATCCGGCTGCAGCAAAGCCAGGGCGCCGACGGCTCCATGGCCTTCACCCTGCCCGACCTGAGCCTGGGCGTGGCCCGGCAGTATCCCTACCAGTGGTTTGGCGTCAAGCCAGGGCAGGGCGGCAAGTTCGGCACCAACTTTTACGAGCAAATCACGCTGAGCTACAACGTGCGGGCCAGCAACGAGGTGAAGAACACCGTGGCCGCCCGTACCCTCGACAACGGCTTGCCGCTGCTGGGCGGCTCGGCCGCCACCACCATCCCCTTCAATTTTAACAACATTGGCCGCTTGTTACGTAACGGCCGCAACGGCGCGCAGCACACCTTCGGCATTGGCCTGGGCTCTTACACGCTGGCGCAGCATTTCAAATTCAACCCTTCGGTGTCGTACGACGAGGTATGGTATGGCCAGCGCCTGAATTACGAGTTCAGTCCAGTGGCACAGGCCGTGCGCATCGACACTACTTATGGTTTTTACCGGGCGTTTAGCCACCGCTACGGCGCCAGCCTCAACACCGCTTTCTACGGCACCATTGTGCGCAAAGGCAACCGAAAAATTCAGGCAATTCGCCACAAGGCCACGCCGAGCATCAACTACAGTTACTCGCCAGACTTTACCAAGGCCGGCACTGGCCGTAACGACGTGTTTCAGCAAGTAAACCTGCGCGGCCTGACTGATGTTTTCGGCCGGCCAATTGAGAGCCAGGATGCCTTGAACCGATACATTTTCAACAGCTACAACAACTTCCTCTTCGGCACGCCCGGCGGGCCGGAGCAGAATCAAATTTCCTTCACCCTGCAAAACGCGGTGGAAATGAAGGTGCGCGACCCCAACGACTCCACCGGCCTCAACCCGTTCAAGAAGGTAAGCCTGATTGACGGCCTCAACTTTGGCATTGGCTACGACTTCGCGGCGCCTTCCTTCAAGCTGACTCCGCTAACGGTTCAGTTCAACACCCAGGTAGCCCAAAAACTGAGCTTGAACGCCAACGCGCAGTTCGACCCCTACCAGCGCGACAGCCAAGGCCAACGCATCAACGAGTACCTCTTCAAAGCCAGCCCCGGACGGTTGGCCCGCCTGAGCACCGCCAGCCTGCAAGCCAACTACGCGTTCAACCCCACCACCGGCAAGCGCCGCAGCGTGGTGCCCCGCCCCGTGGCCCCCACCAACGACCCCACGCTAGGCACCGTAGGTCTCCCGAATTACTACGCCGACTATGTGGATTTTGACATTCCCTGGCAGTTGGCCCTCACGTATTCGGCCGGCTACACCACCAACCCTATTCCGCGGCGAAACACCGACCGGCGCCCGCCCATCTTGGCCGTCAACAGCATCGGGGGCACGGGCTCGGTAAAACTCACCGAGAACATGCAGCTCAGCTACAACCTGGGCTACGACTTCGTGCAGAAAACGGTGACCTACCCCAACATCACTTTCTCGCGCGACCTCCACTGCTGGCAAATCAACGGCACCTGGATTCCCTTCGGCATCACCAAGGGCTACACCTTCACCATCGCGGCCAAGAGCAGCCTGCTGCAGGATTTGAAGCTCAACCGCAACCGCTATACCCAATTGCAGTAGGCCGTAGCCGACGTTCAATGGGTGCCGGGCATCACTGGCGGGGCGCAGGACTGGGTTGAACGTTAATGACGGTAAATGGGACAGTTGAAGTAGTTTCTTTATAAACCTCTTCGCTGCCTACCCTACTCTCATGAACACTTCTTTTCTGCGCGTTTTACTTGCTGCTGACTCTGTTCAGCAGACCGCTTTTTTTGAGCACCATCTGCGCGAAGCTGGCCACGAGGTCGTAACCGTGGAGGCCCGCGGCGACGCCACCCTCAAGGCCGCTCGCCTCATTTTCCCCGATTTGGTGGTGCTGAGCTGCCCTTTGCGCGGCAGCCTCGACTTGGGAGCCCTTTCCGCCGCGCTCCAAGCCGGGCCGGCCGCTCCCACGCCCGTGCTCTTCATCACGGACGCTTCGCAACTGCCGGCATTGCTCGCCATGCAAGCGCCTACCTGCACGTGCCGCACCCCCACAACGGCGCTCTCCGGGAACGTCGCTTAGGCTTGGGCAAGCGGCGTTAAGGGTTCCTTCAGCTGCAATTCGGTCATGCTGCTAAATGGCTTGCTGTTGCGTTAGGCAAGCGCAGGAGGCTTTTTTGGGCCAGTGCGGCGCGGGATAAAGAAATTGTTGCCAGCTTTGCCCCGCCAAGCGGCGCTTAACCCCGCAATTCCGCCCTCCTCGCCCCATGTCCCAGCACAAGGAAATTAAACTCGTCACCACCCACCAAATGCTGGCCATGAAGCAGCGGGGGGAAAAAATCTCCATGCTCACGGCCTACGACTACTCGATGGCCCAAATCCTCGACGGCGCGGGCATCGATGTGCTGCTGGTGGGCGATTCGGCCTCTAACGTCATGGCCGGCCACGAAACCACCCTTCCCATCACGCTCGACCAAATCATTTACCACGCCCAAGGGGTAGTTCGCGCCGTGAAGCGGGCCTTTGTGGTGGTCGACATGCCCTTTGGCTCTTATCAGGGCAATTCGTCGGTGGCGCTGCAGTCGGCCATCCGCATCATGAAAGAAAGCGGCGGCCACGGCGTGAAGCTGGAAGGCGGCGCCGAAGTAAAGGACAGCATCATTCGCATTCTCACGGCCGGCATCCCGGTGATGGGCCACCTGGGCCTCACGCCCCAAAGCATCTACAAATTCGGCACTTACACCGTGCGCGCCAAGGAAGAAGCCGAAGCCCAAAAGCTGCTCGAAGACGCCCGGCTGCTCCAAGAAATTGGCTGCTTTGGCCTCGTGCTGGAGAAAATTCCCGCGGCCCTGGCCAAGCAAGTGGCCGAGGAGCTCAGCATTCCCGTCATCGGCATCGGTGCCGGCCGCGACGTGGACGGGCAAGTACTGGTGGTGCACGACATGCTGGGCCTCACCAAAGAATTCAAGCCGCGCTTTCTGCGCCGCTACGCCGAGCTGCACGACATCATGACCGAGGCCGTACAACACTACGTGGCCGACGTGAAGAGCCGCGAATTCCCCAGCAAAGAGGAAGGCTACTAAGTGCCAGCCGTGCCAAACCGCTCGTTGCACAAGCCCAGCGCAGTTCTCTTTCTCTGCACGGCCGCCAACTTGCTGCTTTTTCTGCTGCGCTACTACGCTTCCATTCCCCCACCGAAGTGGCTGTTTTTGGCAACCGGCATGCAACTGCCGGCGGTGTTCATCGGGGCCACGCTGTTTCTGGTTTACAAGCTCCTGCGCCAGCAAAAGCGCCCCTCTTTTCTGCTGTACACTGTTGTGCCGATGGCTTTGGCCAATTACTGGCTGTTTTCGGTCATTGTGGACCATGCAGTACGCGCCAGATAGCCTGCGGCAATCACCGGCCCCACACTCTCGCTCAGCTTCGTATCTTCGCCGTCAGAAGAGCAAGAGCGGAGCGCCCGGTGTGTGTGGTCTGATGTCGTGCGGAAGCCCCCTGGTGGGCCCTGGCCCCCTCCTGCTGCCATTTCCTATCCCGCCCGCACCCGCCGCGTGAATCGTCCCAATATCTGGTCCGAAGGCAGAGAAATTCTGTTTGAAGACAATCATCTCCTCGTCATCAACAAGCCCGCCGGCCTGCTCGTGCAGGGCGACGCCACCGGCGACGAGCCCCTCTCCAAGAAAGCAGCAGAATACCTGCGCTTCAAATACAAGAAGCCCGGCGAAGCCTTTGTGGGCGTGTGCCACCGCATCGACCGGCCCGTGAGCGGCATCGTGGTGCTGGCCAAGACCAGCAAAGCCCTGAGCCGCCTCAACGAGATGTTTCGCGACAACTTGATGAGCAAAACGTACTGGGCCCTCACCGGCCGCCCGCCCGTGCCCGAAAGCGGTACCCTCGTGCATTGGCTGGTGAAAGACACCATCCGGAACGTGACCAAGGCCTATTCCGAAAAGCATTCGCAAGGCCTGCGCTCCGAGCTGCACTACGAATTGCTGGGCCAAGCCGGCAACCGCTACTTGCTCCAGGTAAACCCCGTAACCGGCCGGCCCCACCAAATTCGGACGCAGTTGGCCACCGGCCTGGGCACTCCCATCGTGGGCGACGTCAAGTACGGCTTCATCGCACCCCTGCCCGACGTAAGTATTGCCCTGCACGCCCGCCAGTTGAAGCTGCAGCATCCCGTCACCAAAGAGGCCATGACCTTTGTGGCACCCTTGCCCGATGCCCCGCACTGGGACGCCGCCCGCGAGCTCTACAATCAGCCCCACCAGTAACTCGCGTCACTCCCGCCTCCCTGCTGGAAGTAGGGCCACCCGATACTCACTGGAGAAACGGCTGCCGGGCAAGGCCAGGTGCAACATTTTGGCCTTATTGGCCCTAAAGATTCGCCAGCCTGCCCGCTGGCCGTAATTTTGCGTTACCACTTCTGAACCTTACCCCAGGCTTTTTGCTTGTGCGGGCAGTTCACGTTTGCAGTTCGCTATGGCTATTCTGATTTTTTTCGTTGCCCATTACTACTTGTCTCTGTTCACGCAGACATTTTACCTGCACCGCTATGCGGCGCACAAAATGTTCACGATGAACAAGTTCTGGGAGAAGTTCTTCTTCCTGTTTACCTACATCTGCCAGGGCAGCAGCTTCCTCTCGCCGCGGGCCTACGCGCTGCTGCACCGCATGCACCACGCCTACTCCGACACCGAGCTGGACCCACACTCGCCGCACTTCTCGAACAACGCGTTCGACATGATGTGGAAGACCAAAGTCATCTACAACGACGTGGTGAACAACGAGCACGAAGGCGCCAAGCGTTTTGAAGGCGACATTCCGGAGTGGAACTGGCTTGACAAGTTCGGCGGTACCGTGTACTCCCGCGTCGGCTGGGGCACGGCCTACGTGCTGTTCTACATTAACTTCGCCACCGCGTGGTGGCAGTACCTGTTGCTACCCATCCACTTCCTGATGGGCCCCATCCACGGCGCCATCGTGAACTGGGGTGGCCACAAATACGGCTACCAGAACTTTGACAACCGCGACAAATCCCGCAACACGCTGGCCCTCGATTTCTTGGCTTTTGGCGAACTGTTCCAGAACAACCACCACAAGCTGCCCATGCGCGTCAACTTCGGCGTGAAATGGTGGGAGTTTGACCCCACCTACGTGGCCATTTGGGGCCTGGACAAAGTGGGCATCATCAAGGTGAAGCGCAAAAACATGAACCTGAACGCCATTTCCAAGCTGGCCAAGCCCAAGCGCGAAGCCATGGCGGCATAGCAGGAAGCCGCTATTAAAAGAGAAAGTTGGGGGAGAGAGAAGTTTTGTCGTTCATTTACGGCATTATCTTTTCTCTCCCTTTTTTCTTTTTCTTTTTTATGAAAAATTTGGTACGCATGCTTGCCGTTGTCCTCTTCGGCGCCCTTTCCTTTGCATTTCGCCCAGTTCCCCCGGCCGAGGAAACGGCCACTATCTACATCTACCGCGGCGGCCAGTTTATGGGCGCGCTGGCTAATTATGCGGTTTATGTGAATGACCAGAAAATTTGCAAGCTGAGCAACGAGCGGTACATTGAGTACCAGGCAAAACCCGGCAAGCTCAACATCATGGCCAAGAATGGCGGCGTGGAAGTATTCAAAAAAGAAACCGGCTTGGAACTGACCGTTGAAGCCGGACGCAAATACTACGTTCGCGGCGACATCAAAACCAGTTTCACCCGGGCACGCATGGAGCTTTCGGAGGTAACCGAAAACACCGCCAAGCGCGACATGGAAAAACTCACGGCCGACAACTGCCAGCAGGCCGCCAGCAAGTAGAAGGCCCGTGCGGGCAGCTTTTATTTTCGGGCTTGCGCTAGCTAATGCCCTGAACAAACGCTACCTTTGCACTCCCAATTTCGGGAAATATTCATCAGACGCACGAGCTGCGTCGCACAAAACCCCACCGGTTTATGGCAGTTAAAATCCGCCTCGCCCGCCGTGGCCGCAAAAAGGCCGCGACTTACGACATCGTAGTAGCCGACTCCCGCTCGCCCCGCGACGGTCGTTTCATCGAGAAACTTGGCACCTACAACCCCAACACCAACCCCGCCACCATCAACTACGACGCCGACCGCGCGTTTTACTGGATGATGACCGGTGCTCAGCCCACCGACACCGTTCGGGCCATGCTCAGCTACCGCGGCGTGCTCTACCGTCGTCACCTGCAGTTGGGTGTTGACAAGGGCGCCATCACTCAGGAGGTTGCCGACGAGCGTTTCAATGCTTGGAAGAGCGAGAAAGACGCCAAAATCGAAGGCAAGCGCACTGGCTTGGTTGACGCGAAAGAAGAAGCCCGCAAGGCTGCCTTCGCTGCTGAAACCAAAGTGAAAGAAGCTCGCTCGGAGGCTCAGCGTCAGAAAGCCGCTGCTTTGCTGGCTGCTAACGCGCCCGCTCCGGCAGCCGACGAGGCCACCGAAGCCCCGGCCGAAGCCGAAGCCACCACGGAGGCTGCAGAGTAGTTTTTAGGTTTTTAAACCGAAAGGGTTTGGGGGTTGTGGGCCGGACTGGCTGGCAACCCCCAAACTTTTTTTCGTTACGCCCATCCCATGCTTCTCGACGAAACCTATCAGCTCGGCTACATCATTAAGACCCACGGCCTGCGCGGCCACGTAGTGGCCCATTTCGACGTGGACGACGCCACGGCCTACCAAAAGCTCAAAACGGTTTACCTGACCTTGGCCAGCGCCCCCACCAAGCTGGTGGAACACCAGGTGGAAAAGGTGCAGCCGCAGGCGAATTCGCGCGTGCTGCTCAAGCTGCGCGGCGTCGACCGCATTGAAGACGCCGAACCATTGCGGGGCTCCCAGTTGCACTTGCCGCTCACCCAGCTGCCAGAGTTGGCAGAAGACCAATTCTACTTTCACGACGTCATCGGGTTCACCGTAGTTGATGAAACCTTGGGTGAGTTAGGCACCGTGGAAAATTTCTACGAATTGCCGCAGCAAGACATGCTCGCCATGCGCTACCAGGGCCAGGAAGTCCTCATTCCGGTGGTCGATGAGCTGGTGAGCCACGCCGACCACGAGAAAAAACAAGTGCACGTAAACCTGCCCGAGGGCCTGCTCGACGTGTACCTGAAGCCCTCCTCCCGGGATAAAGACGAGCCCGATGAATTTGACGAGGCGTAAAGTAGCGCGGACTTGTAGTCCGCGAGTGAACCGCACTCGAACGAATTAAATCACTCGCGGACTACAAGTCCGCGCTACTTCCAACCATGCGCATCGACATTCTTACCTGCCTGCCCGAATTGTTGGTCAGTCCCTTCGCGCATTCTATCGTGAAGCGGGCGCAAGACAAAGGCCTTGTCGAAATTCACCTGCACCACTTGCGCGATAAGGCCATTAATAAGCACGGGCAAATCGACGACGCCGTGTTTGGCGGTGGCGCCGGCATGGTACTGCGCGTGGAGCCCATTGCGGCCTGGATAGACGAGCTGCAAGCCCAACGGCCCTACGACGCCATCATCTACCTCACACCTGACGGAGAAACCCTGCGTCAGCCCTTGGCCAATCGGTTGTCGTTGTTCCAGAACATCATCATGCTCTGCGGCCACTATAAAGGCATCGACGAGCGGATTCGCCAAACCTACATTACCCACGAAATAAGCGTAGGCGACTACGTGCTCAGCGGCGGCGAACTCGGGGCGGCCATTCTGGTGGATGCCGTGGTGCGGCTATTGCCCGGCGTGTTGGGGAATGAAGAATCGGCTTTGTCCGATTCCTTTCAGGACGATTTGCTGGCGCCGCCGGTGTACACGCGGCCCGCTGAGTGGCGCGGGCAAGTGGTTCCGGAGATTCTGCTTTCGGGCAACACGCCCAAAATCGAGGAGTGGCGGCACGAGCAAGCCCTGGCCCGCACCCAAGCCCGCCGGCCCGATTTACTGAGCTAGTGGAAGTCCTTACTGCTTTGCGTAATAAACACTTGCTATCCTCAATCGAAAGTCCTATCTTTGCGCTCCGTTTCGATAAAATACTAATTCCCGACGGCGGCGCCGTCTTTCGCAATTTTCTCAGCCATGAGCGTACTACTTGACTTTATCCAGGCCGAATCGCAGGAGCGCCGCGCCAGCTTCCCCCAGTTCGCCGCCGGCGACACGATTAACGTGCACGTGAAAATCCGCGAGGGCAACAAGGAGCGCATTCAGCAATTCCAAGGCGTGGTGCTGCAGCGCCGCAACCCCAGCTCGAACGGCGAAACCTTCACCGTTCGCAAGATTTCTAACCAAATCGGTACCGAGCGTATCTTCCCCCTGCTGTCGCCCAACATCGAGAAAATCGAGGTGGTGCGTCGCGGCAAAGTGCGTCGTGCCCGTCTGTTCTACCTGCGCGGCCTCTCGGGCAAGCAAGCTCGTATCAAAGAGCGTCGCTTGAACGTAGCCACCAAGGCTACCGCCTAAGCATACCCGCAACCCTCGGTTGCACCCAACAAAAAAGCCGGCCCCATGCGTGGGGCCGGCTTTTTTAGGCTCTGACTAAATTATTGTCGGGCCTACGTTGGCTTAGCTGTGCGACGAGTAATCTTGCGGCAGGTTGCCATCCACTTCAATCGGGCCGCCGCTTTGCAACTGCTGAGCAACGGCCGTGAGCACTTCGCCCAGTTTGGTCACCCGGGTGGCGGTGTTCACGTTCTCGGGGAAGTTGGCGGCCAGGGTGGTTTGCGCACCCAAGCGGGCTAGCAGCGGGGCAATCACGTTCACGTCGAGCGTGCCACTGCCGAAGTGCGCCTTTAGGGCTTGCAGGTCGACCACCAGTTGGTGAAAAGCGGGATTGTTGGCGTCTTTCAGGTCTTCAATCCAGCGCTGCAGTTGATTGTCGAGGCCGGCGCGCTCGGTTTCCTGGGCGAGGTCGCCAGTCAGTAATTTGATGGCGCTATCTAGGTGTACTTGGTGTTGGGATTCTGACTTTTCCATGGGTGGGCGTTGTAAGGTGTAAGCGACAGTTTAGATTACTGTCACATTAGCGAACGTAGTTCCCGCCCACGGGGTTGGGCCGGCATGCAAACAAAAGGCCCCGCCGGTTCCGGCGGGGCCTTTTGTTTCGCAGCGCGAGTAAGGCTCGCAACTACTCGATTTTATTCATCCGGTCTTTTACAGCTTCCAGGGCCACGCGCATGTTCACAATGTCGCCGCGAGCGGCTTCCTGCTCTTTCAGGTTCGAGTCGATGAGGTTATTGAACTGCTGCAGTTCGGCGGCGTTGGCGGCCAGCATCTGCTGGATTTCAATTTTGCGGGCTTTGTTCTTCTCAATGTCCTTCTTGATGGTGTTGGCCTTTTCAATCACCGACATGTGGTTATTCTGCGAGGCCACCAAGGCGCGCTCGGCTTCGGCAATCTGCGACACCAAGTCTTCGCGGTACATCATGCGGGCAAAATCCTTGAGGTACTTCTCGGCCGACTTCCACTGCACGGGCGTCTTCTCTTTGGCGAGGTAGGCATTGCCCAGGTCAATGCTCCACCATACGGTGGTACCGGTAGGAGCGGCTTCAACTTTGCTGATGATGCGAATGGGCGTGGGGGAGATTTCTTCGATAATTACACCGTCCATGGTCAGCACCCCTTTATTGTTCTTGAGTTTGCTGCCAAACTTTTCGCTGAGCTGCTTCAGCCAGGCAGCTTCCACTCGCTTATTGTCCAATTGCATGCTCACGCGCTGACCGGTGCGCGGCACGTTGTTGATAGACATATCGTACTCGTCCACCAAGGATTTTTGAGCGTAGCTGCCCAACGTGGTTAAGCATAGCAGGAGCAGGATGAGTAGGCTTTTTTTCATGGAAATAACAACTAATGAAGCTTTAAAGATGGTCTGATGTAAGTCGTCTTAACAGGGTAACGCTTTTCGGCTTTCCAAATTTAGTGTCTTTCTTCGATGCAAAATCCTTATTCTCTCAGTTTTTTCGGAATAATGCTGTTTTTATTGAAATAGTGCCAGTAATGCATCTCAAAATTACACTAACTATTTTATTCCAATTGCATTCCTATTATTGTTGCCTCAACTTGGCGCAACAAAGCTTGGCGGGTAGGGGTTGTATGCCCCTATGCAAGTCACTGTTTGCCGCACCGAGCATTTCAACGCCGCCCACCGCCTACACAACCCCTCCTGGACTGCCGAGCACAACCAGCGTGTATTCGGCAAGTGCAATAACCCTAACTACCACGGGCACAACTACAACCTCACCGTACGCCTGACGGGTAACGTTGACCCGGAAACTGGCTACGTGTACGACCTCAAGCGGCTCAGTGACCTGATTAAGCGGGAAGTACTGGACCGTTACGACCACCGCAACTTAAATTTGGACACGGAAGAATTCCGTGCGCTTAACCCCACGGCTGAAAACATCGCCGTAGTCATTTGGCAACGCCTGCGTCCGCACCTGGAAGCCGAACTTGCCCTTTCGGTCACGTTGTATGAAACGGACCGCAACTTTGTAGAATACCATGGATAACCCTTCCGGGCCGACCCCGGCAACCGACTCGCATTTGCCTACGGGCCTGCGAACGCCCCTTCGCGACGACGCCTTTGCGCAAACCGACGAGGCAAAAATCACGGCCATTGCCGGTCATTTTGAGGCCATCATGCACGAGCTGGGCCTCGACCTTACCGACGACAGCTTGGCCGGTACTCCGCGACGCGTGGCCAAAATGTACGTGCAGGAGTGGTTCAAGGGACTCGACTCCCGGAATCGCCCCGAGGTGCGCATGTTCGACAACCGCTACAACTACCACCAGTTGCTGGTGGAGCGCGACATCACGCTGTTTTCCTGCTGCGAACATCATTTCGTGCCCATCATCGGCAAGGCGCACGTGGCTTACCTGCCCGGCGAGCACGTGGTGGGCTTGAGCAAGCTCAACCGCGTGGTGCAGTACTACGCGCGGCGCCCGCAGGTGCAGGAGCGGCTTACCCGGCAGATTGCCGAAGAGCTCAAGCAAAGCCTTGGCACCGACGACGTGGCCGTCCTCATCGAAGCCGACCACCTGTGCGTGATGAGCCGGGGCGTGAACGACACCAGCAGCTCGACGCTGACCAGCGAATACGGCGGCCGGTTTGCCACCGACGAGGCCTTGCGGCGCGAGTTTCTGCGCCAAATCGGCAAGTAAAATCGAAAGTGTTGCCGCCTGTTTGTAGGTTCAAGCCCTGAAACAGTTTTCTCACTCACTCTGCGCCCATGTGTGGAGGCCAGGAAGACCGTTTGACTATTTGTTTGACTCACAACCATGACCGAAAACTCCCCGCGCAAAGTCCTCATCACCGGTGGCACCGGGCTGATTGGCACCCGATTGGCTGAACTGTTGATTGACAGCGGCTTTGAAGTGGCGCTGCTGAGCCGGGAGCCGGCCAAAAGCAGCCATTACCGGAGCTTCCGGTGGGACCCGCGCGCCGGCACCATCGACGAGGCCGCCGTGCCCTACGCCGACTACATCGTGAACCTGGCCGGCGCCAGCGTGTCGGACGGGAAGTGGACGGACGAGCGCAAGCGCGACATCATGACCAGCCGGCTGGGCGGGCTGGCCCTGCTGAGCCGGGAACTGTCGAAACCCGGCCACCACGTGCAAGCCTTCATTTCGGCTTCGGCCATCGGCGTGTACGGCGACACGGCCAATACCCTGCTCACGGAGGAATCGCCGCCGGGCTTGCCGACGCACGACTTTCTGGCCGATGTGGCACACCAGTGGGAACTGGCGGCGGCCCCCATCGCAGCGCTGGGCATCCGCACGGTTATTCCCCGCATCGGCATCGTGCTGAGCACGGAGGGCGGAGCATTACCCCAGATTGCCCGCCCGGTGAAGCTGGGCGCGGGCGCGGCGCTCGGTAGCGGCAAGCAGTATATGTCCTGGATTCACCTGGATGACATTTGCCGCTTGTTTATGGCCATGCTGGAAGACCCGGCCTGGCACGGCACATACAACGCGGTAGCGCCCAACCCGGTCACCAATCAGCAATTCACCGAAACGCTGGCCCACGTGCTGCACCGGCCGCTGGTGCTACCCAAAGTGCCGGCTTTTGGCCTAAAACTGGCCATGGGCGAGATGAGCGAAATCGTGCTGGGCTCGCAGAACGTGAGCGCGCAGAAAGTGCTGAAGCAAGGCTTCAAGTTCGAGTACCCGGAGTTGCAGGGGGCACTTGAGGCGCTGTACGGGGGATAAATACATGCTGGGCATGAATTGGACAGCATTTGCACGATGCCTTTGGAGCTCTGTGCTACTTGGCATTTTCACCTCAGATGTTTTTGCTCAACCCGTGAAAGTTCGTCCACTTACGGAACTCATCAATACGCAAGACCCCGGCTGGGCTCTGGTACAATACTGGATTAAGACGGCCAAGAACAAGGTTGAGGTACTGCCCAAAACACCCGCTAGAGCCGACAGCACCTTGTTGGCAGCTCAGGTTACAACTCGTTCCCCAATGGGCGCAGTGGTTTATGAGACAGGCGGAATTCTTATTGATGATGGCTGGCTTCGCATTCTCGGGTCCGGCTCGCCTGCGCTTGACCGTGACCTGATGAGCTGGAACAGAGAAAAACAAGAGGGCTTGCTTCTGATAGCCGATGATGTACTCGGCGGTTTCTTCGCCATTAATGGCGGCGCGTTCGGTCAAGGGTCGCTTGGCAAAGTTTACTACTTGGCCCCGGATAGCTTGGAATGGGAGGCGCTTGATTTCGGATATTCTGACTTCTTAAAATTCTGCCTCTCCGGTAGTCTGGACAAATTTTATAGCGACTTGCGATGGAAAGGCTGGCAGAAGGAAATAACAGCTATTACTGGGAATCAAGCCTTCTTCTGTTTTCCTCCCTTGTTCACTGAAGAAGGGAAAGACTTAAAAAAAGTCGTTCGAAAGCCAGTGCCAGTCGCGGAATTGTGGGGCTCACACAATGATTTCCGAAAGCAATTAGGCATTCACTAGCCCTACCTATAAACTATCCGGCACCCCTCCCACCCCGCTGTTCATGCGCTCTAGCAGGTTGTCGGCCGCTATGGTGTCCACAGCTTCGGAGCGGCGGCGGGGCTCGCTGGGCGAGACGCAGTTGTACTTCTTAGCAATTTTGACCGATGCCTTGGGGAATTGGCCGTAGGTGTAGCCCAGCTCTTTGTCGCGGTACACCTTCTCCATAAACTTGCCGAAGATGGGCAGGGCCGTGCGGCCGCCTTCGCCCTGCTGCGAGCCCACAAAATGGATGCTGCGGTCCTCGCCGCCCACCCACACGCCGGTCATCAGGTCTTTGGTCATGCCCATGTACCAGCCGTCGGAGTAGTTGGAAGTGGTGCCGGTTTTGCCGCCAATTTGGTTGTTTTTGCGCCAGAGGTCTTGGAAATCCCACAGGGCCTGGGAGGTGCCGCCGGGCTCTTCCATGCCACCGCGCAGCATGTAGGTCATCAGCCACGCGGTTTCGGCGGGGATGGCGCGCTTTTGCACGGGGTCGAACTGCTTGATGACGTTGCCGTTGCGGTCTTCGATGCGGGTCACCAGGCGGGGTTCGGAGCGGAAACCGGTGTTCATGAACGTGCTGTAGGCGTCGACCATTTCGTATACGCTCACGTCGCCGGCTGAGCCCAGGCCGATGCTGGGCACCGGCAGCAGCGGCGAGGTGATGCCCACTTTGTGCGCGTATTTGGCCACGTTCTCCCAGCCCACTTTCTCGGTCAGCTGGGCCGTTACGGAATTCACGGAGCGGGCCATGGCGTGCCGCAGCGTCATGTTGATGCCGGTGTATTCGCGGGTCACGTTGTCGGGCTTCCACTCCATGGGCTGGCCGTTCTCCACATAGTTGATGGTCACGCGCTCGTCGCGGATGCGGTCGCAGGGTGCGTAGCCATTGTCCAGGGCGGTGAGGTATACGAAGGGCTTGAACGTGGAGCCAGCCTGACGCTTGCCCTGCTTCACGTGGTCATACTGAAAAAACCGGTAGTCGAGCCCGCCCACCCAAGCCTTAATCTGGCCGGTGAAAGGGTCCATGGTCATCATGCCAGCCCGCAGGAAGTGCTTGTAGTACGCCAGCGAATCGAGCGGTGACATAACGAGCGTGGTGTCGCCGTCGTCTTTTTTCCAGGTAAACACCTTCATCGGCCGCTTGGCGTTCAAGGCCGAATCGAGGCGCGCGGGCTGGTTTTTGTAGCGGTTGGCGAGCGTTTTGTAGCTCTGGGTGCGCTTCATCTGGGTTGCGATGAAGTCCGGAATTTCGTTGCCCTCGTCGTCCACCCACGGGTTTTTGCCGCGGTTGCGCCAGAAATTATCGAACTGACGCTGCAGGGTTTTCATGCGCTCGTGCAGGGCTTCTTCGGCGTGGGCCTGCATCCGCGAGTCGATGGTGAGGTAGATTTTCAGGCCGTCGCGGTACATGTCGTGGCCCGTGCTGTCACACCAATTGCCCACAAACTGGCTGATGGCGCTCCGGAAGTACGTGTCCGGCCCGTCGATGTGGCGCTCCACGTGGTAGTCGAGCACAATCGGTTTCGCTTTGAGGGCCGCGATTTCGGCGGCGGGCAGCACGTTGGACTGGCCCATGCGGTCGAGCACCACGTTGCGGCGGCGCAGGGCCGCGGCGGGATGGAACTTCGGGTTAAACGCCGTGGGGTTGTTGAGCACGCCCACCAGCATGGCGGCTTCTTCCGGCTTGAGGCTGTCGGGCGAGGTGTTGAAGAAGGTTTTGGCGGCTACTTTAATGCCAAACGCGCTGGAGCCGTACTCCACTGTGTTCAGGTACATGCGCAGAATTTCTTCTTTGGTGTAGCGCTGCTCCAAGTCCACGGCGGTGAGCCATTCCTTGGTTTTCGACACGATGGTGCTCACCACCGGGATGTAGCCCAGCCCGCCGCGGCTCTGCTGGCGTCGAATTTTATACAGGTTTTTGGCGAGCTGCTGGGTGATGGTGGAGCCGCCCCGCTTTTCGCCGCGCAACGACGACACCGCCCCGCCCACCACGGCTGCCAGGTCAATGCCCGAGTGCTCGTAATAGCGCACGTCCTCGGTCGCGATGAGGGCTTTGATGAGCACCGGCGACATCTGGTTGAGCGCTACCGGCGAGCGGTTTTCGCGGAAGTACTTGCCAATCAGCACGCCATCGGACGTGTAGAGCTCCGAGGCCTGTTCTACTTTGGGGTTTTCCAGGTCCGACAAGCTCGGCGACTTGCCGAAGAGGAACATGAAATTGGTGCTCACCAGAAACGGGTACACCAGAAAAAGGGTGATGACCAAGCCGAACAGTACCCAGGCCCAGCTGATGACCCGGAGGGGCCAGCGGCGACGCGGAGCTTTCGGAGTGACGCCCGCGGCAGGGGCAGGATTTCGCGGTTTGAGGTTGGCCATGCGAGGCAACAGGTGGAAGACGGGCCCAAAGTCCCGCGGCAAGGAAGGACAAATATACCAGCCAGTGGCCCCAAAAGTCAGCGCTGCATGCCCGATGCTCCGGTTGAACGAGTTGCGCGGGCAGCGTTAGTGGCGGTGCCGGCCCGCCAGCACGGCTTGGTGGTGCACGTTGCGCCGGGCCTTGACGCGGGGGGCCTGCCAGCGCCACCCCAGCTCGGCCAGGGCCACTAAGATAATGCCCAGCCCCAGGAAGTAGCTCCAGTACAACATCCGGATTTGGGCGCGGGTAGGGGAATCCAGTTCCTCGAACAAAAACAGGCCCCACAGCTCATCGAGCAGGGTCAATGCCCACACCACGGCGGCAAACACCCGCCCGGCCCGGCCCAGCGCCAAGTGCCAGTGCAGCAAGTACAGCACCACGCCCGGCAAGGCCGAGAGCAGCACCAGCGGCGCCTCTTTTACCAAGGGAAGGCCCAGAAAAATGATGCTCAGCGTTTCTTTAAGCACCTGCGCACCGGCCAGGGCCCGGCCGAAGCGCGAGAGTTTGGGGAAAGCGGGCGACGGGTGCAGGTGGGTAGAAGTGGGCATAGCGGGAGCAAAGACGTGGAAGCCAAGTAACCACCGCCAATATAACGAGTTGCCGCTAGTAACGGCGCGCCATGACGCGGCTGGCCTGGCATCGACCAGTGAGAACGAGTATCAGCAACCCTTTTACGGAATCCAGCAACAAATTATCGGGTTTGCCGAAGGTGTAGTAAATGCCAATGCCAAGAGCTATCCACCACAAGCCCAGCAGGTAGCACCACGTTGCAAAGCCTGGCCGACGCTTCCATACCTGCACCGCGGCCATGCCCGCCACCATCGACACAAACAGCAGGAACCACGCCACGATGTAGGCCAGGAACTGGGTTTCGGGGCCGTACTTCACCCCAAACTGGGCCAGCGTGAACACTGGGTACCCAAACGCGCCCACCGTCAGGGCCAATTCCAGCAGCAGGGAAATCAAGAGAACAACCAGCAGCGCTGTACGGGCCATGGAGCAGAGGCAAACGTGAAACCATCAGGGCCTTTCCTCGGTGCCGAGGGCCCAATGGGGCGCCAAGCTAAACAATAAACTTCGATACATCATACTAATCAGGTGTTGCAGTATGACAGGCGGGAATTACTAAACTTAAAATGCAAATAAGGCCGCCCCGATGAACAGCACGGCGCCGAACATTGCCAGCCCGCCCACCGTGGCCGTTACAACGAAGCGAAACAGCACCCCCGCCCACTTTGGCCCGGTGTACGTAGCTGCCCAGCGCCATAAGATTCGCAGAGTCTCGATGCCCACTGCCCCAGCGGCGAGGTACGCTACCACCCGCCACACCAGGGAGGCCTGGGGCGTATTGGGCCAGATTTCGGCGAGGAAACACAAGTTCAGAGTGGCCACTGCAAGCAGGGCCAGCGTGAGCCAAAACCGGCGGGACACAACTGGCCACTGCGGCAGCAGCTGGCGCCACATGCTGGGGGTGCTGGGTGCGCTCATGACGACGGCTTAGCTTAATTATTGGACCACAACAGCATGAGCTGGGTAAAGGCCAACAGCAGCAGGCCCAACAGCACCGCCGTGGCCGGCAGCACGCCCCGCACGAAGCGGCGCCACCGGCCTTCGGGGGAGGGTGCGAGCTCCTGCCATGTGAGCAGCACACCGAGCAGGGCCACGTCGCCGATGCAGAAAAGAACGCCCAGCAGCGTGAGCACGAATTGAGGAATAGAAGTCATGGCGTTAAAGAGTGGTGGTGCCGGGTGCGGCAAAGGATGTTTCAGTTCGTGGCTGGCGGGGTTTCCAGTTCTTGAGCGCCTCATGGGTTTGCCAGTCGGCGTAGGTGCGGCCCTGCCAGTCGGGGTATTGCTCGTATTGGCGAAGCCACCGGTTGATTTCCTGGTCGAGCTGCCGTTGGGCCTGGTAGGCACTGATGAGCGTGGGGGTGCCGTATTCGGTATCTGCCGAGAGCTCGGCGGCGTGGTCGAGTAGCGCGCGGCGGGCCAGCAGCGTGGGCAGCGCGCGGCCGGGCATGTCGAGCAAGAAGCCGATGTCGACCTTGCGGAAGCGCGGCTGCAGGTTGTACTGCGCTATCCACACTTCCCAATTGCCGGCCGCCAGCAGGAGCAGCACCGCGTACACGGCCAGCGAGTTGAGGCGAATGAGGCTGTAAGCCGAGCGCCGCTGCCAGATTTTGAGCAGCACCGTGACCAGCCCGAAAAACGTCAGCAGCAGGAAAAAGCACACCCCGATGCGCTTGTAGGCCAAGCCGCTGTTCAAAATGTAGTAGTAGTTGCGCAGCCCCACCGACGCCGCCAGCACCGCGTTTTGCAGCACCCACACCGTGGCGCCCCACCGCAGCCACGGCAGGCCCGGCGCGTAGAAATTGAGGTTGCGGCGGAAAAACCACAGCACAATGCCCATGGCCAGCAGGATGCTGAAGATGAGCACATACGTCCCTTCGTGCACAAACTGCGCAAGGTCGAAGCCGGGCGCGGGCACAAAGCCAAACCACAGCCAGTTGATATCAATGATGTTCACAACCAGGAGCAGCGCATTGACCAGCCCAAAGACGGCCACCGCGGCAATGAACTCCTTGCGCAAGTCGAGCGCCCGGGTCGTTTTCCAGCCAAAGTCGGGGCGCCGCACCCCGAAGGAGGCCACCCGGTCCCGCTGACGGCGCACAAATTCTCCAAAGCGCGACTCGTGGTCGGCGAAGAAATGCACCGGCACGGCCACCACAATGCCCGCCGTGACCACAAAACCCAATAATAGAAAGAAGAAGTGGGCCAGCGAAATGGCCGGCAGCAGGCGCACCAACCACTCGCCCAGCCAGGCAAAAGCCCGGCTGCTTAGGCTGGCGTACACGGGGTTGGCCACCACAAACAGGCCATGAAACGCTACCAAAATCACCAGCGGCACCAGGAACAGGCGGCCGTAAAACCAGCCGCGCCGCACGCCCGCACCGGTGTAGCGGGGCGCGCGCAAGCTGCGCACCACCCGCGGGCAAGCCTGCACCGCGCTATTGAGCGCCGTGAGCAGCGCGTACAGCACCAGCTTGAGGTGAGGCTGGTTTACGTAGCCCAGCATCAGCAGCACCGAAGCCGTGCAAGCCAGCACCGCCGCACCCGAGCCATACACGGCCACCATGCCCGCACTAAACAAACTGCCGCCTACCATCAGCCAAAAGAGGCCCGAGCGCCGCGCGGCCGCATGGCGCGGCAGCAGCACTAGTTGCGCCACCACCACAAACACCGTAAATACCAGCACGTTTGGCCCGCCTCCCTCCCGCCAGAAAAGCCAGTCGAATAACACCACGCCCAATAGCAGCAGCACGTGCTGGGCGGTGGTGAGCGGGGTTGCGGCGGGTTTGGCAACGGTGGCGGGGGCCGAGCCCAGCGCACGGCCCAAAGGCCAGGTTTGTGAAGATTCCATATTATTTAAAAGTACTCTGTGATACAAAGTTTGAAAACAAAAAAAGGGGCGCCTGCGCAGCACAGGGCGGCTGGGGTACTATCCGCTGAACGACGGCGCCGTTGGCCTGCTGCATTTGCTCGAGGCGGGCATACTCGGCCGCAATGGTGTGGCTGAAGCGCCCCAGCCCATACCCGCCGGCCCGGAAAGTGCGGTGGCTCGCCGCGTACACCACCAGCGCGGTACCGGCCATCAGCCCGCGGTAGAACTGCTGCCACAGCCAAGTGCTCAGTCGGCCCCGGTCCCGGCCCCACCGCTGAATGGCCAAGCAATGGAAAGCAAGGTGCATTTCCTCGTCGTGCAGAATGCGGTGGCATATCTGCCGCAGCAGCCCCGAGAGTGTGGCCTGGCGCAAGGCGCGGTAGTACACCGCCGCCACTACCTCGGCCGTCAGTATCACCCGCACCATGTGCTCTAGGCCCAGCGGCCGGCCCAGGCTGCGGAAAACTTCGTGGAGCCAATGCGTTTCGAGACGTGGAATACCCTGCTGGTCCATGAACTGCCCCAGCATAGCGGCGTGGCCCTCCTCTTCCTGAATGAACAGCTGCATGGCCGCCGCGTAGTCGGGCTCGCTCCATTTGGTGGCCAGCGCCATCAGGTGGTCGCCGCCGGTGCCCTCACCGCGCTGGAAAGTTTGCAGGGAGGTGCTCACGGCGCGGACCTCCGCAGGCGAAAGGCGGTACAGGTCGTACCAGCTCAGGTCGGCCAGTTGGGCGCCGTTGGCTTCGAAGTAGGTTTTGACATCGGTGAAGGTCATGTCAGTTATCTGGGTCCGTTGTGTTTGTAATTCAACATATAAGTAGTCAAAACACCATTGGCCCACTCAAACCAAAAGCCAAAGCCAAAAGCATCACTCCCAGAAAACACAGCTGAAATAATACCAGAGCTATAAACCAGACTGTTGCCAGTCCAGTGAATTTGTTGGGTTCGGTATTGGATGCTCGTAGTAACCGCCAACCACTTGCCACTGCTTTTTGCCATATCAGCCAATGCGCGAGCAGGAGGCTGATGGCAACTAATAATGCCGTCACGTCAGTATCTAATCTCAAAAACAGCTTACCACCAACGACAACAAGCCCCATCCAGCCTCCTAAGCTGCTTAACACCCAGCAGAGGCTACTTATTAACCAATCAGTGTATGTCAGAGGCTTAGCTAAAGGATTTTTCATTATCACTATGAGGTGTTTTTGATTTCTAAACTTGTAAGTAATCTCACCGCTGAAGCACCGGCAGCGGCATTAGCATCTCGGAGTCCCCCGCTGGCTGAGACAAGGGGTCGATAGTGGCATTTCCATCCTTGCCGCGCACCTTGCTCAGGATGGCTTCCAGCAGCGGGCGCATCGAGTCGAGGTGGCGCGACTTTATCATGAAATTCCAGAGCGGCTCGAATTTTTTCCAGCCGCCAGCGTAGGCGAAGTGCTTGAGCTGGTGGCGCAGCGTGTCGTGCACCAGGCTGGCTTTGGTGATGTTGGTCCAGGAATAAAAGTCGCGGTAGGCCCGGTCGTACCCGTCTTTCAGTTGGCGGGCGGTGAGGTGCGGGCCGGGCTGGCACACCACGGTGCGGGTATCGTACTCGTTCCAGCGGCGGTGGAGCAGGCGGCCCTGGGCCTCCATTTGCTGGAAAAGGGCCGTGCCAGGATAGGGCGTGGCAATGTGGAAAGTGGACGTGGTGATGCCCTGGCCCACGGCCCAGTCCACGGTGCGCTGGAACACGTCGGGCCGGTCGTCGTCGAGCCCAAACACAAAGCTGCCGTTCACCATGATGCCTAAATCGTGCAGCCGCTGCATGGCCGCGGCGTAGTCACGGCCCAGGTTCTGAGGCTTGTTGCTGGCTCTCAAATTCACCGGGCTCAGCGTTTCGAAGCCCACAAACAGGCTGCGCAAGCCGGCTTGGGCAGCTTTTTCCAGCAGGCCATTATTCCGCAAGATGCTGTCGACGGTGGCCGCGCCCTGAAACAGCCGGCCCATGCCGCGCATGCCCTCAAACAGCCCCGTGGCAAAGCGGGTGTGCCCCAGCAAATGGTCATCGAGGAAATAGAGGTGGCGCCCCGGTAACCGGTCAATTTCGGCCAGGGCGTCGTCCACGGTCTGCGTGTAAAAACCCTTTCCGCCCTGGAAAAAGGCGTCTTTGTAGCAGAAGTCGCAGTGGTGCGGGCAGCCGCGCGTCACCACAATGGAGTTGGGCACGAGGTAGCGCTCCCGCTTAATCAGGTCACGCCGAATGGGCGGAATGCCCACCAGCGTTCGCCCCGCACCCGACACGTAACGCGGCCGCGCACGCCCCGTCTGCCAGTCCTTCAGAAACTCCGGAAATATTTCCTCGCCGGGCCCTAGGAAGATGCTATCGGCGTGCGGGGCGGCTTCGTCGGGAAGGCTGGTCACGTGCAAGCCGCCCAGGCACACGTAGGCGCCACGGGCGCGATAGTGGTCAGCCAGCGCGTAGGCGCGGTACGCATTGGTGATGTAGACCTGGATGATGACGAGGTCGGGCTCGTCGTCCAGATGTAGCGTTTCTACGTGCTCATCCTGCATGTCGGCCTCCCAGTGCGCGGGCAGGTAAGCCGCCAGCGTGGCCAGCCCCAACGGCGGAAACAGCGAGTACTTGATGGGCCGCCAGTACGGGCTGGTGGCTTCGGTCAGGGCCGGGAGAATGAGCTTTACTTTCATCTTAAAGAACTTTGTAATTCAAAGTAAATAGGCAAAAAAGAGAGGCTTTATCAGATGTCTCGTATAGTTAATTGAAGCTGACGGCTTCCATCGGAGGCGCGGCCACCCTACCGTACGCGATGAAGGGCTTTGCCCGCGGGTATGCGACCCGGATGAGGCCGTCGTTGAGATTGCAGTGAAAGCGACCAACGTGAAACCGCGTGTAGGAACGCCGGGTAAGGGGCTGGAAAAAGTAATTGTCGTAAAACACCACGGCGCCCGGCGTCCGACGGATGTAGAGCAAATCGAAGGCGTAGTACAGGCCCCAGTCGGTGCGACGAGCAATGTAAAAGGGCCCAGCCTCTGCCTGATGCCGGAAAGTTATGCCCGGCTTGTTTAGCCGGAGAGCCTGCTGAACCTCGGGGTGCTGCAGCAAGGCTCCCGCGTCAAAGCGCAGGGTGTCGCCGCGGCCGTCGCAGTAATAGTCCAGCAATTCCGCTACCTGCGGGTACACAACCTGTCCACCCAACTGCAACGTGCCATAGAGCAGCCGCAGGCCCAGCTTATCGGCGGCGGTGGACTGGCCCGCCAAGGCCCGGCTTTCCACGCCGTTCAGCACGCGCTGCGTCAGGCCGAAGTCACCAACGGCAACCAGGATTCCGGCCCCGGCCAGCACCGCCACCAGCGCTCCGGCCAACCGGTGTAGCCAGCGGCGCGAGTGCTTAGGAGCGGGAGCAAGCAGTAACATGAATGCGAAAAATGTGAAATGGATACCCTTTACCCGGCCCTCTCCTACCCTCGCAGCAGCTTCTCCAGTGTCGCCAGGTGTTGCTGAAAAGCCACTTTGCCGGCTTCGGTGGCGGCGTAGGTAGTGTTGGGTTTTTTGCCAATGAATTGCTTGCTCACCGCCACGTACTCGGCTTTTTCGAGCGCGGCGACGTGGCTGGCCAGGTTGCCGTCGGTAAGGTCGAGGGCTTCCTTGAGGTCGTTGAAGCTCACCGATTCGTTGGCCATCAGCACGGCCATTACGCCCAGCCGCACGCGGTGGTCAAATGCCTTGTTGAGGGTATGAATGAGGTGCTTCACGCAGAGACGTTGGGTTTGGCTGCTACACCGGCCACGCGCGGCCGTTCGTAGCGGTTGTACATCACCAGCCCATAACCGATGTGGCCGAGGCCGAAACCCAGCGCAAAGAAAAGCAGGCCCCAGTCGGGCAGCAGCATGCACACCAAGCCCAGGCCAATTTGGGTGAGGCCCAGCCAGCGAATTTCGTCCAAAGTGTATTTGCTGGCATTGAGCAACGCCAGGCCGTAGAACACCAATAGGCCGGGCACCACCATGGCCACGTCGCCGCCCAAGTACAGCCGCAAGCAGAACAGCCCGCCTGCCACCAGCGGCACGGCCAGCGCCACGGCCAGTCGCCGGCCTGGGGCACTCCACAGCTTTTGGCCGCCTTGGTGGGTGCGCCGCCGGGTAAAGAAAAAGGCCACCAACAGCGTCAGCGTAATCATGGAACCGGCTAAAAATAACAGCGCGGGCAATTCCGCCTCTCTCGCCTCGGCCGAGGCGTGGAGCATACGCTGATACCCCCCGGCCGCGTACCCACTTTCCTCTTGAAAGGCGCTCTCCAACAGCCGCATGCTAAAGGCCGACCCAAGCAAGGCCACCACCCCCGCCCCTATTCCGCTCAGGCCGGATAGCGACAAGAACCGAGAACTGCGGTCCATGATGGCGCGGATTTCGGTGAGTTGGGCAAGCGGGTCGGGGTTGGCGGGCTTCATAATTATCGAAGTGCTTTGTGACGCAAAGTTAATTAGAAAAATTGCCTCAGCTATACATTTTTAGTTGACAAGAAAAAAAGTTCTTCCCAAAAATAGAAAGTGGCTTCAGCGACTCTAGCCGTTCATTTCAGCACTCTTCGTCCGAAACATCGAACGCAACGAGCAATGCCATTCGTCGGAGCACCTTTTGGCCCGAAATCAAATTGGGAAAGCTGTTCTCATAAATATAATTTATCAAACCATAAAACCAGCCATTTACAAGGCCCCGTATATTTTTTTAACCGGTATAAAACGAGCTTTCACCTGGCATAATCATTCATTCACCGGCACTTTCCGCTACTTACCTTATTTTACCCTCACCTCTTTTTTTGCACTATGAAGTTTACTTACACTCCCGACATCGCCACTTCTCGTCCTTCTGCCTTGGCTCGCACTTTTGGTGTGTGGCTGCTAAGCAACGTGGGTGGCACGGCTTTACTTACTCTGGACTTTAACTACAAATACCCATCTGACTTGTCCGTTCCGCTGATGATAGGCCTTTTGGTGGCCCTGATGTCGTTGGCGTGCGTGCCTCTGGCGTGGCCCTTCTTCGCATATGCCCAGCGCGCCTGCACCGGTTGGCAGTGCCGACTGCTCGTATTGGTGGGCGTGCTTGTGGTATTCGCCGTGGCCAACCTCTCGTTGCTGTATTTGCTGCCCATTGGTCCTATTAGCAGCTTGTTAGGTTTTTCGCAGCCCTATTTGGGGACGGCAATAATGGCCATTGCGTGGCTGTACCGGCCTCGCCAGATGGCGATGCAGCTGTCGACGATACAGCCGGTGCCGTCTGCCATTCTGCACAGGCTGGGCTGGCGCAAAGTCACCCCGGCGCTGGTGCGCTAACGGACGTGCCTCGTGGCGGCTATCAGGCCGTGTTTAGTCAGAAGCAATGGCGTTTGCCGATGCTTTTGCGTATCCTAGGCCATGCGTCTACGGCTTCGGCTATTTGAATTTGAAGATTTGCCCTGGTTTCCGGCCGTCATCCGCGCCGGGATGATGGACTACTTGCGGTTCATGATTTCAACCATGGGCATATATAAGCCCATTGCGCCGCTGCTGGCCGAAGCTTTGCGCCGCACTGGCCAAACCGCCATCCTGGAACTGGGCGCCGGAGCGGGCGGCGGCACCGAAACCGTGCTGGCCGCCCTGCGCACGCACGGCCAACCCCAGGCCACTATCCTTCTCACCGACCTTTATCCCCAGTCCGCCGCCTGGGCCGACATCGCCCAGCGCACTCACGGGGCCATCGGCTACGAAGCCTCGGGCGTGAACGCGCTGGCGGTACCAGCGCACTTAAAGGGATTCAGGACCATTTTTTCGGCGTTTCACCACTTCTCGCCCGACGCAGCCGAGGCTCTGCTGCGCGACGCCGTGCGCGCCGGCACCGGCATTGGCGTGTTCGAGGGGGCGGGCAAGCACTGGGGGGAACTCCTGCTGGCCTGGACAGTGCTGCCCGTGGCGCAGCTGCTGCTCACGCCGTTTTACCGGCCGTTTCGGCTCAGCCGGCTTTTTTTTACCTACCTCGTGCCGCTCATTCCGCTTTGCACCATTTGGGACGGGACCGTATCCTTGCTGCGCATGTATTCAACCGCCGAACTGCTGGCGTTGGCGCAGCGAGCCGACCCCACTGGAAGCTTTGAGTGGCAGGCGGGCAAGGTGCGCCATTGGTGGGGCCCGGAGGTAACCTACTTGGTGGGCAGGCCAAAACAGTGAGCCTCTTGCACGGCCCGCTTGTTAGCTAACCGCTCCCCTTCGCTGATACTGCTCAGCCAAGTACGTCATGGCCGGGCCATTTGTGTGGTTTTACTTATCTTTCAGCACGCATTAATGATATAGTCAAAACCGGAAATCTATTAACTTATAACATGCATTACTAAATAAATTTATTCTCTTACTCACCTTTATTATTTTCAACCAATGCATTAATTCAAATTTTTCTCTAATCTAATGAAAAAAAAATTAGCTTTTATAAGTGCTGGCTTAGGCAATATTTCCAGAGGCTTTGAAATTTCTGCTGCTACTTGGGTGGAAGAACTCAAGCAATTGCCTCAATTTGATGTCCGTTTGTTTTCAGGAGCTAAATATCAAGATGCAACTCCCGTCTGGAATTTACCCAGAAATGGAAACGTAGCTAAGCTTCTGAGAAAAATCAACTTTATTAAGGATGGCTGCAGGCTGGAGCGAATTACTTACGGCTTAGGATTTTTATCTCACGTTCTGACATACCGCCCCGATGTAATATGGCTTCAGGAAGGGACCATAGGAGATATTCTTTTATCCTTCAGGAAAGTATTTGGGTTGTCTTATAAATTGGTTTTCTGCGACGGAGCCCCCATTGGTTATCACCTGGCAAAACAATTCGATTACCTAATTTTTCTGCACGATTACGCTAGAGAAGAAGCACTATTGGCAGGTGCCGACCTCGAGAAGTGCATTGTTATTCCTCACTTGTCGCTGTTTCCAACAACTGAAATCGACAAAACAACTGCAAAAGCTTCCCTGGGGCTTAATCCGCAGAAGCTGGTTATAATATGCGTTGCCGCTTGGAACAAGCACCACAAACGCGTTGATTATCTGCTTCGGGAAACAGCAAAATTAGGTCCGGATGTAACGCTGCTATTATGCGGCCAAGAAGAGAAAGAATCTGATGAGTTGAAAGCGGAAGCCGCTCAACTAGGACTAGACGTGCAGTGGCGGACGCTGAATCAGAAAGAGCTATCGGTGGCTTATCGGGCTGCCGATTTTTTTGTATTACCAAGCTTGCACGAGGGCCTGGGTGTGGTATTGATAGAAGCAGGTGCACATTCATTGCCGATAATTTCTCATCCGCACCAAGGCGCTAGGTATATATTAGGAGAAAATTACTTTGGGCTTGCTGACTTATCCGAGGAAGGAAATTTTGCGCGTCAGGCCCAAGCCCTTCTCCAGCGCGGTCCATTGCCTGAGCAGGGCGCAGAAACCTTTGAAATAATTGATAGTAAATTCAACAAAAAAATACTAATAGAAAGATTCGTGAAATTTATTGACATGATTTGCAAAAAATAAAAATACCCGTAGCTCTTGTAAACTCAACCTTACTTTTCTTGAATGATGTAGCCGCCTACCGCCGGGCCCTGCCGCTGCTCCGCATCCCCTTTTCGGTGTACCTCATGCCCGTTTTCTGGTTTGGGCTGAGTGCGTTGCGCGGGCCTTGGAGCGGCCCACGCGCGGCGGGCGTGTTCGTAGTGCTGCACTTGTTGGCGTACCCTGCTTCCAATGGATATAACTCTTACTACGACCGCGACGAAGGCAGCATCGGGGGCTTAAAGGCGCCGCCCAAAGTCACGCCGGAACTGCTGCACTTGGTTTGGCTTTTCGATGCGTTGGCCGTGGGCGGTGCCCTGCTTCTATCGTGGCAGTTCGCGGCGCTGGTAACCGTGTATTTGCTGGTGTCGAAAGCCTACAGCTACGAGGGCATCAGGTTGAAGAAATACCCGCTGGTGAGCACGCTGGTCGTAGTGGTGTTCCAAGGAGCCTTCACGTTTTTGATGACGCAGGTAGGCGCAGGAGCTACTTCCGCACAGTTGTTCGAGAACACCAACTTGCTGCTGGCGCTGGTGAGCACGCTGTTTTTGTGCGGCTCCTACCCCCTCACGCAGGTGTATCAGCACGAAGAGGACGCCCGGCGCGGCGACCGTACCCTGAGCTTGCGGCTGGGCATTCGGGGCACGTTTGTGTTTGCGGCGGTGGGGCTGCTGGCCGGCGCAGCCGCGCTGAGCCTGGCGTACTGGCTGCGGCAGGAACTGCGGCCGCTGCTGCTGTTTCTGGTGGCCACGGGGCCGGTGGTGGTGCTGTTTAGCCGGTGGGCCTGGCTGGTGTGGCACGACGAATCTGCTGCCAATTTTGAGCACACCATGCGCATGAACCAGGTTTCGTCGTTGTGCCTGAGCGCGGCGTTCATGGCCATGCTGCTATGGCGGTAGCGAAGCCGGCCATCGAAAAGCGGTAACTTGAATGGCTCGCCGCCGCGTAAAACAGCTGTTTCACCCTACTACCCTTCGGACCTATGCGTTGTTCCTGGCTTGCTCTCTTGCCGCTGCTTGCGGCCTGCAACTCCACTCCTTCGGCCGTACACGAAGGCACGGTTGCGCGCATCACCGACAAAACGCCAAAGGATTCTTCGGCCTTGCCCCCGCCCGACACCTCCCGTACCAAAGCCGTGTCGGCCAGGAGCGACACCCTGCGGGTAGTGCGGGAAAAACGCCATTTCACCAGTAACCAAGGGCTGCCCGATGCCTTTCAATTGGTTTTTCGAGGTCCTTCAATTTTGGAAGGCACTGGCGAGTTCACCATCACCAGCGCCGACGGCGACGTCATTTTTCGGGAGATGCTCACCGAGCCCGACCTGGAAGCGTCGCTGGTGTACGAGATGAAAACGCCCACCGCCACCCGTGCCGAACGCGAGACGTTTGTGCTACGGCGTATAGACCGGTTTTTCGTGCCTTCCCAGTTTCGCACCCCTGCCATCGACGCAAAGGCTACTTTCCCTACCGGAATTGAAAACCTGGACCGGACCGCCTGGAACGACCTCAAGCAGCGGCCCGACGCCATCGGCTTTGAATACCTGAAGGGCAAGGAGGACCGCCAACGCATTGCGTGGTCGCCGCTCAAAAAACAGGTGGTGCGGGTGCAGTAATGCCTCCTACGCGCCTTCTTGCTGCAGCAACTGCTCCAAGCCGGCTCGCAGCTGTTGGTAGGGCTGGTAGCCGCGGGCCAGCACGTAGCCCTGCTCCCCAATGCGCACAATGGCCGTGGGCAAGCCCTCGACGCCAATGCGAGCTACGGCGGCAAACTCCTGCTGGGTGGCACGGGCCGTCTCCGGCGCAGCCCAGCGCCGCTGAAACTCGACCACATCCACTCCAAACGGTAGCAGTAGCTCGTTGTAGGCAGTGGGATTGTTCAGGTCCTGCCCGTCTCGAAACAGCGCGGCTTGCACAGCGTGAGCAAAAGCCACGGTGCGGGCGGGGTCCTGCGTAATCTGGCGGAAGGCGGTAATGGCCCGGCTCGGCGGTTCGGAATTGTAGGTGTACTCGCCGGCGGCCCCCAATTCGCGGAATGCTGCGCCGAACTCAACGCCGGTGGTGCGCTCAACGTCGCCGAGGGCCTGCTTGAGGTAGTCCCAGGTCTCGGCAATGGGGCCGACGTCCTCGCCCGTCACCATGCCGCCGCACAGCACCGACACGTCCACGCGGCCCGCAAAATCTTGCTGGAGTTGGTTGATGTTCGGGCTCATGCCATAGCACCATCCGCACAGCGGGTCGTGGATGTAGAGCAGTTCGGGCAGATTGGCGGGCGTGGTTTCCATAAGCAGGTGGCAAAATAACCGCATGATTTGCGGGCGGCGGCCGAAACCTTCTTTGGCTTCCGAGAAAAATCTTCAAATTGCCTAGCCACTTGCTACTTGCCTCATGCAAACCTCTACTCCGGCAGTTCCGCACATTGCCCCGGCAGTGCCCATCTCCGCAGCCGAGGCTCCTACCTGCGCCAGCTGCGGCACGTCCCTGGCCGGCGCATATTGCCACGAGTGCGGCGAAAAGCGCCTCCATCGCCACGACTACGCCCTCAAGCACTTTCTCGAACATGCCGTCGACACTGTCACGCACTTCGACTTGCGCGTGCTCCGCGACCTGTGGCACCAGCTCCGACGGCCCGGTTTTTTGGCGGCCGAGTGGCTGCACGGACGGCGCGTGCGGCATGCCCCGCCCGTGCAGTTGTTTTTGATTACCAACCTCCTGTTTTATCTGGCCGCCGGGGCATCGCATTTCAGCACTTTCGAAACCCAGTTGCGCTTCCACTTCAGCAGCAACAATTTCTACGGCCGGTTTGCCTACCGCCTTGTGCAGGAACACCTGAGCAAAACCGGCTTGTCGTTAGAGGCTTTTGCGCAGCGTTTCGACGGGCTCACCCACGGCTACTCCAAAAGCTTGGTGTTTCTGTTCATTCCCCTGCTAGTGGGGCCGCTGTGGCTGCTTTTCTACCGGCAGCGGCGCTACTTTGTGGAATGGCTAACCCTGGCCACTTACCTGTTTGCCGGCATACTGCTGGTATACGGAGTAATGGGCCTGCTCATGCTAGGGCTTCGTTGGTCGTCTCTTCTCCTGCCGGCCCTCAACCATGACGGCGTTGTCTCTTTACTGATGGTCACCCTCACCACAGTTTATGTAGCCGCATTTGTGCGCAGGGCGTTTCTGAGCCAGTCGTGGCCGCTGCGGTGGGGCAAAGCGTTGGCTTTTACTTTCAGCTTCGCAGTGGCGCTGATGATTCCCTACCGTTTTATGCTATTTATGGTGTGCTACGGGCCGCGAAGTAGTATGTGGCTACGTTGCTACGCTTGTAAGGGCATTCATAAAAAAAGCCCCGTTGCATTGCTGCGACGGGGCTTTTGCTTAACGTTAGTGGAACAGCTTACCCGTTCATCGATATCAAGAACTCTTCGTTGTCCTTGGTACCTTTGATGCGGTCCTTCAGGAATTCCATGGCTTCGGTGGCGGTCATGTCGGCCATGAACTTGCGAAGTACCCACACGCGGTTCAGCTCGTCCTTGCTCATCAGCAGGTCTTCGCGGCGAGTGCCGGAAGCCGGAATGTCGATGGCCGGGAACACGCGCTTGTTGGCCAGCTTGCGGTCGAGCTGCAGTTCCATGTTGCCGGTGCCCTTGAATTCTTCGAAGATAACCTCGTCCATTTTGGAGCCGGTTTCAATCAGGGCCGTGGCAATGATGGTGAGCGAACCGCCGCCTTCCACGTTGCGGGCCGCGCCGAAGAAGCGCTTAGGCTTTTGCAAAGCGCCCGCATCGATACCACCCGACAGGATGCGCGACGAGCTGGGCTGCACCGTGTTGTAAGCGCGGGCAAGGCGGGTGATGGAGTCGAGCAGAATCACCACGTCGTGGCCGCACTCCACGAGGCGCCGAGCCTTATCGAGGGCCATTTCGGCAATTTTCACGTGGCGGTCGGCCGTCTCGTCGAAGGTCGAGCTGAGCACTTCGGCCTTCACCGTGCGCGCCATGTCGGTTACTTCCTCGGGGCGCTCGTCGATGAGCAGCACCATCAGGTACACTTCGGGGTGGTTCTCGGCAATGGAGTTGGCCACTTCCTGCAGCAGCACCGTCTTACCGGTTTTGGGCTGAGCCACGATGAGGCCCCGCTGCCCTTTGCCGATGGGCGCAAACAAGTCGAGCACGCGGGTGCTGATTTGCGTGGGCTTGGTGGTCAGTTTGAGCTTGGAATCAGCAAACAGCGGCGTGAGGTGGCTAAACGGAACCCGGTCGCGGACTTCCTCCACGGTGCGGCCGTTCATGCTTTCCACGCCCACCAAGGCAAAATACTTCTCGCCCTCGCGCGGCGGCCGAATAGTGGCCACTACCGTATCGCCGGCTTTCATGGCGTACTGCTTCACCTGCTGAGGCGACACGTACACGTCGTCGGGCGAGGACAGGTAGTTGTAGTAAGGCGAGCGCAGGAAGCCGTAGCCGCCGTCGGGCATCAGCTCGAAGGTGCCGCCGCCGGGCACCACCAAGTCCAGGTCCTGCCGCGGGGGGCGGGCCGGCTGCTGGTTTTGGGGCTGGTCGGTGCGGGGCGTGCCGTCGGGGTTGAGGGCGCGCTGCTGCCGCTGCTGGTCGCGCAGGGCGTAGCGCTCCTCGCGGGTCAGGTTCCGGTTGTCGCGGTCCTGGCGCTCGGGGCGGTCTTGGCCGTTGCGCTCTTGCCCATTGCGGGGCTGGTCGTTGCGCGGTTCGCGGGGCTCACGCGGTTGGTCGTTGCGGGGCTCCCGGTTCTCGCGGGGCTGGTCGTTTCGGTTTTCACGGGGCTGGTCCTGGCGCAGGGCCCGGGGCTCGCGGTTGTCGCGCACTTCCCGGTTGTCGCGCTCAAACCGGTCGGCGCGGTTTTCGCGGCGGTCAGCAAAGCCATTCCCGCCAAATTCGCGGCGGTTTTCACGGTTACCCTCACGGGTTTCAGCGCCGTTTTCGCTGGGGTTTGCAGCCGCCTCCGCAGCAGCGGCTTCGGCCGCAGCTTTTTCGGCGGCCATCTCGGCGGCGCGCTGCTCGGTTATGGGGCGGCCGGCGCGGTCTACCCGCTCGCGGCGCTCCCGGCGCTCGGGGCGGGGCTGGTTCGCATCGAGCTGTTGCTCGGTGCCGTTAATCTGCTGGTCAGCGCTGGGCGCAGCATCGGCGGCCGGCTCGGTAGGCGCGGGCGCTTCCACTGGCTCATTGGCTAACGCAGCGCCAGTTGCGTCAGAGGCGGGCACCAGGGCTAGTCCTTCGAGCGGGTCCAGAATTTCGACTGTTGCCTCGGGCGCGGCTTTGGCCGCGGGAGCTTCACGGCGCGGTTCGCGCGGCTCACGGGCAGGGCGGCTGGTTTGCGCCTTGGCCGCGGGCGGGGCCACGTCAGAAAAAGGTTGTTCGGCAGTGCTGGGGGCGGGGCGCCGGCCCGCGGCTTTGCGAGGGGCAGCCGGAGCAGTAGCCACGGCGGCAGCAGCAGGTGCGGGAGTTGCAAGCGCGGCAGTGGGCTGCTCGGCGGGACTTGGCATCAGGGCCTGCTGGTCTAGGATTTTATAAATCAAATCCTGTTTGCTGAGCCTTTTGAAATTGCCCACGTTCAGTTGCTCGGCAATTTCTTTGAGGTCGGACAGCAGGCGGTCCTTCAACTCGTTAATGGTGTGCATAAAGGGAATAAGGGGAGAACAATCGGCTTGAGCGAGGGGGAGCTGGCGCCAGCAATAGGCCCGCGAGGGGCTCAAAAGGCCAGCTATGGCACGGAAGCGGCAAAACCGCGGTATAGCATTCGCAGGGTACGCGGGCTATGAAATAATAGCAGCGCGCGGCGCGCAATGAATAGACAAGAAGTTAGGTGCAGAATGGGCCGCTGGGGATTCAGCAAAAGACGGGCCGAAGGCGAACACTGGGGTCCACTGGCCCGGCTACGGCGGCCGGTTGCTAGCGCAATGTTAGCGCATTACGAACAAACCGCCAAATCGGATATCCTCTACTGTGACTTTAAACACGGGAGACTTGAAAATAAGTTGCGACCGGTGGGCCGGACTTGTGTAATTAGCCGGCGGTGAGGTCCTTTTTATTCCGACCTTTGCCCCGTTCTCCCAATCGCATCCCATGCTGCAACTTTCCGTTCTCCGCGACCAAACCGACTTTGTACTGGCCGGCTTGGCCAAAAAACACTACCCCACCGGCCCAGCCGACGTGGCCGCCATCCTGGAACTGGACCAACGCCGCCGCTCCCTCCAAACCAGCCACGACGCCGCCCAAGCCGAAGCCAACGAATTGGCCCGCCAAATCGGAGGCCTGATGAAAGCCGGTGACAAAGCCGGCGCCGAAGCCCTCAAAGTCCGCACCGCCGAACTCAAGCAGCACACGCAGGCCGCCGCCGCCGAACTGGCGCAGGTGGAGGAAGGCCAGAAACAATTACTCTTTAAGCTGCCCAACCTGCCCCATGCCAGCGTGCCCCAGGGCCGCTCGGCCCAAGATAACGAGGTGGTGCACGAACACGGCACCAAGCCGGAGCTAGGCCCCACCGCCCAGCCGCACTGGGACCTGATTAAGAAGTACGACATCATCGACTTTGAGCTGGGCAATAAAATCACGGGTGCCGGCTTCCCGGTGTACAAGAACCAAGGCGCCCGGCTTCAGCGGGCGCTTATCAACTTCTTTTTGGACGAAGCCCGAGCAGCGGGCTACACCGAAATGCAGCCGCCTATTCTGGTGAACGAGGCCAGTGGCTACGGCACCGGCCAGCTGCCCGACAAGGAGGGCCAGATGTACCACGACGCCAAGGATGACCTGTACCTCATTCCCACGGCTGAGGTGCCGCTAACCAATATTTACCGGGACGAAATCATTGCTCTGGATAAACTGCCGGTGCGTATAACTGGCCATACACCCTGCTTCCGCCGCGAAGCCGGCTCCTGGGGCGCCGACGTGCGCGGCCTCAACCGCCTGCACCAGTTCGACAAGGTGGAGATTGTACAAATCACCGAACCGGAGCACAGCTACGCTGCTCTCGACACCATGGTGGCGCACATTGAAGGCCTGCTGCAAAAGCTGGAACTCCCCTACCGCGTGCTGCGCCTCTGCGGCGGCGATATGGGCTTCACCAGCGCCCTCACCTACGATTTAGAAGTGTGGAGCGCGGCCCAGGGTCGTTGGCTGGAAGTAAGCTCGGCTTCGAACTTCGAAACTTACCAAGCCAACCGCCTCAAGTGCCGCTACCGGGCCGACGGTGGCAAAACCCAGCTACTGCACACGCTGAACGGTTCGGCCCTGGCGCTGCCGCGCATCGTGGCCGCGCTGCTAGAAAACAACCAGACGCCGGAGGGCATCAACCTGCCCGCGGTGCTGCACAGCTACTGCGGATTCAGTAAGATTGGCTAAGCGCGTATTAGTCACAAAAAAAGCTCAGTTGATTGCTCAGCTGGGCTTTTTTTCGTGGCTTTAATATTCTGCCATGTCCTCGTCCACATAGCACCAGAGCCAACGCTCGCCGGGCTCGGCGGAGGCGATGACGGGGTGTTTGGTTGCCATGTAATGCCGGGTGGCGTGCTTATTCTTAGAATTGTCGCAACAGCCGATGTGGCCGCATTCCTGGCACGCGCGCAAGTGCACCCAATCATCGCCGAGTGCGACGCATTCGGGGCAAACGTATTCGGCAGCGGGCGTGAGCTGCGTGAGCGCGGCGAGGTGCTGACAAGGTTCTGGCATGGTGGGAAGCCGGGTGAGGGGACAAGGCACTCCCAAATGCAACGGCAGCAAAAGGGCGGCCCCAACCGCAGTTGGGGCCGCCCTTTTGCTGCCACTAGCCTGTGCTTATAAATTAGGACTTGGGAGTATAAGGAAATTTCTTGGAGGCGTTACGCATCAGCGCGTCCACGATGGTTTCGGGCGAGCTGAACACCGAGCCAGCAGCCACGTAATCGTACTTCCACAGCAAGTTGCCAGCACCGCCTTCATGAATGTTTACGGTGATGTTGGCTTGGTTGGTAGCACCCCAGGCGCCAGCAATGAGGCCAACGGCAACGGCCGCGCCGTCGCTCATGGGCTTGCTGGTGCGCACGCTGGTGGTCAGCACGGCGTCAACGCCCAAGATTTTGGCTAATTCCTGGGGCGTGCGGCTGCGCAGCTGGTCCATGGGAATGCCGCTTTCGCGCAGGCGAGCATCGGTCTGGCGCACGTCCTGGAAGCTCACGGTGTAGCCGCGCTGCTGGCCGCGGCGCAACAACCACGCGTAGATTTTTTCCTGGAAGTCCACACCGCTTTTGGCCTCCATGTCGTGCTGCTGGGCAGCGGAGGTGTTTTTGGCTTGGTTGGGGCGCAACTGCATGGTTACGTCGGCCGGCAGAATGGCCACCACTTTGTGCGAGGGGGCATAGGTCCGGAAATCCTTAGCCAAATAAATAGTTGGCCCGCACGCAGTGAGCAGCAAGGCAGCAAAGACCACAACAGCGGTGGTCCGAAGAGTAGAAAGACGCATACAGCGATTCGAAAAAGGTGAAAAAGAAATTGCATTAAGCCGGCTTAGAGGCTTACAAATATAGCATCTTTTCTGCTTTATCGGCCGTCACGGGTCGGCGGTAATTCCAAATTCAGCGCTTGGTCGCGCATGCACTTGAAATGGCCTTGCGGGCATTTCTCAAACCCAATCTTGGAACACGGGCGGCACGGCAAGCCGGGCACCTCCAGCACCCGAAAATCGGTGCGGTAGGGGTACATCCCAAAGGCCGGGACGGTATTGCCCCACACGCTGAAAATTTCCTTGCCGAACGCAGCCGCGATGTGCATCAGGCCCGTGTCGTGGCTCACCACGAACTGCGCTTGGCGCAGCAGCGAGGCCGACTGATGCAGTGAATAGCGCCCGCAGCCGTTGTGTATCAACGTCTGAGGAGCCTGACGGTCCGCCGACTTGGCGGGGAAACGGTAAGGGTCGTCGGGAATGGTGGCCGCGGGCGTGGCCCGGGCAACATTCGCTCCAAACGCCTGCTCGATGACGTGGCCGATGCTTTCGTCCTCGGGCCCGCCGAGCAGCACGATGGGCCGGGCCAGCTTGGCGCACAGCTCAATCAGCTTTTCAACGGGCAGGCGCTTGGTGGCGTGCTGGGCACCGATGGCCACGGCCACGTAGCCCCGCTGAAACGGCGCTGGGAGTGTGGTCAACTCAACTTCTTGGCCAGCTGGAATGAAATAGTCGAGCCCCTGCCGGTCGTCTTTAAGGCCCAGCGCGGCGCCGGTTTCGAGGTAGCGCTGCACGATGTGCACCCGCGGTAGTTTGTCAATTTTGAAGTTGACCAGCAACCATTTTTGCCAATTCAGCTTGTCGAAGCTGCTGGCCGGCACGCCGAGCCGTAGCTTGAGCAAGCGGGTGCGCAGGTTGTTGTGCAGGTCGATGATGTAGTCGAACCGCTCAGCTTTCAGGGCCTGCACCAACTCGCCCAGACTGCCGGTGAGGCAGTGCACTTTGGCGATGTAAGGGTTGGGTTCCAGCAGGCTCCGGTAGGCTGGCTTGGTGGCATAGTGCACCTCCGCCCCCGCTACCTGCTGGGCTAGGGCGCGCACCACCGGCGTGGTGAGCACGATGTCGCCGATGGAGGAGAAGCGGAGAACGAGAATTTTCATGCAATGCCGGTAGAACGTCCAAACTCCCCTCCTCAGCCGAGGAGGGGATGTTCGAACCGAAGGTTCGGACGGGAGTGGTTGAGTTGTTGAACAACGCCGGAACGATTTCGTGTCAAAGACCCAGACGCCCGCAACCACCCCAGTTGCCGCGCGCGGCAAACTCCCCTCCCTGATAAGGAGGGGAGTTTGCTGTTCAACTACTCGAACAACGACTTCTTGTATTCTAATGGGGGCGTGATGTTGGCTTTCCGCGCTTCAAAGTACGCCGCGGCTTCGTCCGCCGACTTAGCGTTGAAGGTCATTTCCTTAGTCAACAGCCCCTTGCGGCCCATGAGCACGCCGTAGCGCATGTCGGCGTAGCCGTCGGTATGGTGGGCGTCGGGGTTGATGCTGAGCTGTACGCCTTGGTCGAGGGCGTAGCGCACCCAGCGCCAGTCGAGGTCGAGGCGCCAGGGGTTGGCATTGATTTCGATGATTACCTGGTGCTTGGCGCAGGCGTCGATGACGGCTTTGTAGTCGATGGGGTAGCCTTGGCGGCGCAGCAGCAGGCGGCCGGTGGGGTGCCCCAGCATGGTGGTGTAGGGGTTTTCGATGGCGCGCAGCAGGCGGTCGGTGGCTTTGCGCTCATCCATTTTCAAGTTGGAATGCACCGAGGCCACGATGAAGTCGAAGCTGGCCAGCACATCGGGCGCGTAGTCCAGCGAGCCATCGCCGAGGATGTCGCTTTCGATGCCCTTGAAAATGCGGAACGGGGCCAATTCCGCGTTCAGCTTGTCGATTTCCTGCTGCTGCTGGCGCACCCGCTCCGGGCCGAGGCCGTTGGCGTAGTGCGCGGCCTGGCTGTGGTCGCAAATGCCGAGGTACTCATAGCCGTGGTCGCGCAGCCAGGTGGCCATTTCGCGCAGGCTGTGGTTGCCGTCGGAATAGGTGCTGTGGTTGTGAAGGGAGCCGCGCAGGTCGCCATCTTGGAGCAGGCGGGGCAGCTTTTTATCGGCGGCCAGGGCAATTTCGCCTAGCCCTTCGCGCAGTTCAGGCACCACGAATTGCAGGCCGGCTTTCTCATAAAGCGCCTCTTCCTGCTGAAATTGTTCGCGGCGCGCCCACTGGCGCAAGGTGGCCGGTGCGCCACCGCCGTGCCCCTCCACGCCGGGCAGGGCTTCATCTAAATGTTCTTCGGCAGCCGAGTTTAGGAACACTTCCGTGGTGAAGGCCTCGGGAGACACGAGCAGCACTTCTACCTGCACGCCGGATTGGGTGGCAGTGCCACGCCACGCAAACGGGCCCGAACGGCGCAGGTCGGCGGTAAGGCCGTCCATTGAGTTCAGCAGTTCGTGGGCTTTCAGGGGCTGGTCGGTGGCGGCCACCACGCGCACGGTTTCCACGGTCTCGAGGCGGCGGCGGATTTCGCCAGTTACGGCCACTTTTTCGGTTTTTAGGGCGTCGCGCAGGCGCTGGGCAATGTCTTCGGCTAGTTGTTCGGCCTGCGGGTAAAGCAGTTTGCCTTTGCTTTGGCCGGCAAATTCTAAGGCTTCGAGGATGGACTCTTGGGTCTTTTTGCCGAAGCCTTTCAGCTTGCTGACTTGGTCGCTTTCGGCGGCCTCGCGCAGCTGCTCCGTGCTTTCGATGCCCAGCTCACGCCACAGGCTGCGAATTTTTTTGGGCCCGATGCCTTTGATGCCCAGCATCTCGACCACGCCGGGTGGGGTGGCTTCGAGCAGGCGCTGCAGCTCGGAAAACGTGCCAGTATCGAGCAGCTCGGCCACTTTGGCGGCGGCGGTTTTGCTCAGGCCGGTGCGGTCGGGCAGGCCCGAGCGCTCAATTTCGGACACCGGAAAGCTCAAGGCGTCGAGGGCATTGGCTGTGCCTTCGATGGCGCGAATTTTAAAAGGGTTTTCGTCGTGCAGCTCCATCAGCTGGGCGGCCAGCTTGAAGGCGCGGGTCAGGGCGCGATTATCCACGGGGCAGGGGGTTTGTGGGAACGAATGTAGCGGTTGGGGAGACTTACGCGAGCGGCTGAACGGCGGCCATAACTGCCGGCATCGCGTACCAGCCTGATTAGCGCTACCTTTCCGCCCACCCACATTGCTAAGTTATTTCTATGAATACGCTTCGTTCGTTCACCCGGCTGCTTCCGTTGTCGTTGCTGCTGTTGTCGGCCACGTGCCAGCAGCGCAAGCCCGCCGTTGTCACCCCCACCGCCATGAAACAGATTGAAGGAACTTGGCTGGCCTCGCACGAGGAAACCAGCGGCGACACCCTGGTGTACCGCCCCAACACCTACAACTTCCCGCCGGCGCGGGGCCGCACGGGCTTTGCCATCAAGCCGTTCGGTCGGTTCGAGCAATTCGACATCGCCCCGACCGACGGCTTAGCTGGCCGCCCGGGCACGTGGACAGATGCCGGCGACAACCGCCTGCGCATCCACCTCACCGACGGCCAGGAACCCGACTACACCCTGGAAATCATTTCCGCAGAAAAGAAAGTATTGAAGGTAAAACGCTTGCAATAAGTCATTAAGCCACTTACTCTGTTAATATATTTCCTTTGCAGTGTGTAAACCAGCGGCTGGTGGGCATCTGATGCCTAAGCGGGCCGCTGGTTTGCATTCCTACTAGTCCGCATTCCCACCTATCATTTTCCTTACCCGTTGAAACATTGGCTCGTTAAATCCGAACCTGAAGCTTACTCTTGGGCCACTTTTGTGCAGGAAGACGGCACCGCCTGGACCGGCGTGCGCAACTACCAAGCCCGCAACAACCTGAACCTGATGCAGCCCGGCGACCTGGTACTGTTTTACCACAGCGTGAGCGAAAAAGCCGTGGTGGGCGTGGCCGAAGTGGCCGCCCTGGCCGCACCCGACGCCACGGCCGAAGCCGGCTCGCCGTGGGTGGCAGTGGCGTTGCGCCCGGTGCACCCGCTGCCCCAACCCGTGAGCCTGGCCCAGCTCAAAGCCGATGCCCGGTTGGCCGAACTGGCCCTGCTGCGCCAGTCGCGCCTGTCGGTGCTGCCGGTGCGGCCCGAAGAGTTTGACGCCGTGCTGGCGTTGAGCACGAAATAAAGGCCCTTGCAACGCGTAAACGGCTGCTGCGGTCGTAACTTTAGAGTAAACCTCACTGGTGAAAGTGGGTTTTGTAGTTGCTTTCTTCGCCACGCCCGGGCATGAACTTCCGCTTCCTTTCTCTACTGCTCTTGTTACTGGCGCTCACCGGGCCGCTGAATTTGCGCGCGCAAAAGCGCTCCAAGGATGCCCCGCCGCCGCCCAACGCGCCCCGGCAGGTGGCCCGCACCGAGCTGCCCCTCGAACCCGGCGAAAGCGAGGTGCACGTGCAGACCCTGCCGGCCGACAGCACAGTGGTCCTGCTTATTGGCCGCGACCGGCCCCTTTCCAGCAAAAACAACTTTGCCTTTCAGCAGTACGACCACACCCTGCGGCTGCGCAACGAACTGGCCCTGGAAGTGCCCGAAGAGTTTGACTTCACGCGCATGTGCTCCGAAGGCAACGTCGTGTTTGCCCTGTTCTCTTCGCGCAGCAAACCGGGCCGGTTGTGGGCAGCAGCTTACAATGGCCATCTGGGCGAGGTGCGCACCCAGCAGTACGAAAGCAAGCTGAGCAAGGAAGTGGTGGAGCTGAAAGCCGTGGACGGCCGCCTGTTTGCCACGGTGCTGCTCAACGACCAACTGCACGTGTCGGCCCTGTTGCTGGACCTGGCCACCGGCCAGATGCAGTACCTGTCGTCCATCTACGAGCCGCTGCCCACCCAGCTCACGTTTGTGGCCGATGCCGCCAGCCGTCGCGCCGAGTACGTGCTGAGCCAAACCAACGGCCGCAAGAGCCGCCTGTTACTCAAGCGCCTCACCGAACGCGGCCAGCTCGTCAGCTCTGAGTTTGTGCAAGCCGAGAGCGAGCGCAGCCTAATCACGGCCCAGCTTACGCCCCCGCAAGACACCACCGCCCGCTTGCTCATGGGCACGTACTCGTTGCGCAACCCCGCTTACGCGCAAGGCTTGTTCGCCACCGACCTGCGCACCGCCGCCAACGCGGGCATCAAGCCCCCGCTGCGCTTCTACGACTTCCTGCGCCTCAAGCACTTTTTCGACTACCTCAAGCCCCGGCGCCAGGCCCGCCTGCGCGAGCGCAACGAGCGCCGCGCGGCCCGCTCCGTGCCGCCGCTGCGGTGGCGCTACCGGCTGCTGCTGCACGAGCTGCTGCCCCAGCCCGACGGCGGCTACGTGCTGGTGGCCGAAGTGTACTACCCGCACTACCGCTACAACAGCTACAACAACTACATGGGGCCGTTCAACAACATCGGCAACCAGTTTGGGTCGGCCAACTACGGCAGCTCGCGCGTGTTCGACGGCTACCAAACCACCCACGCCCTAGTGTGCGGCTTCGACCGGGCCGGCACGCTGCTCTGGGACAACACCTTTGTGGTGGAGAACCTGCGCCGCTACGAGCTCGAAGAAGCCGTGCGCCTGCAAACCCTGCCCGACGGCCGCCTGGTGCTGGCCTACCTCGACGAAGAAAAGCTGCGCTACAAAATCATCAACCGGGCCGAGGCGGCGCCCAATGACCACGAGGTGCCGCTACAAACCGGTGTTAGCCCCGCTGCTGATACCACCGGCGCCAAGACCAGCGCCGTCCCCATTGAAAAAGTTACCAGCACGCAGCAGGCCGATATTCTGCCGTGGTTTGGCAGCCGCTTTGTGGCCATTGGCTACCAGCGGGTGCGCGCCGGCAACGGCCCTGACCGCGAAGTGTTTTTTCTCAACTCCATCGTTTTTTAGGGCGTGTCGTTAGCCGTTGCGGCTGGCGCCAGGCAACCGTGCCGAGGTGAGTATGCGTACAACGCACCCATCTTCTCGCCACCTTTGCCCCATGATTCTAAAACTTCGTTTCCCCGCCCTTTTCCTGTTTTTGCTGCTTGTAGGCTGCCGCGCCGGCGGTCCCGGCACGCCGGCCACCACCGTGGCATCCTTCTTCTCGAAATACGAAAAGCGCAGCGGTTTCAAAGCCACCGAGTGGTCGGCCGACTTGCTCCAACGTCTGGCCTTGGTGAAAGCCGCCAAGCTGCTGGGCGGCTCCAACCTCACCGATGCCATCACCGGCATCCGCTCGGCGCGGGTCATCAGCTTCACGCCCACCACTTCTTCGGCCCAGGAACTGGCCGCGCAAGGCTTGCGCGGCGAGGCCGAAGGAATACTTCGCAACAACAAGTACGAGCCGCTTTCCACGGCCGGGTTTGGCGGCAGCAACTACGCCATTTCCACTCGCGGCTCGGGCAGTAGCGTATCGGAGTTTGCCGCGCTGGGCACCCTGCCCGATGTAGCCGATTCGTTCGTGCTGGTGTCGGTGCAGGGAAATTTCACCCGCTCACAAGTAGAAGCCCTGAGTAAATACCTCCCCCAGATTGTGCAGGCAACCGCTCGTTAATGTGTTGATTTCTCGATGTGCTGATGTGCTGAAGGTATTCGCACAGTCGCTTTAAAAGAAAGGCCAGTTCCGTTCAGGAACTGGCCTTTTCATTTGGACAAACCCATGTGCCAGCACATCAGCACATTAAAGAATCAGCGCATTAGCGAGCCATCAACGCCTCAATCTCCTCAGCCTTTAGGGGAATGTCGGCCATCAGGTCCTCGTTGCCGTTGGCGGTGAGGAGGATGTCGTTTTCCAGGCGGATGCCCAGGCCCTCTTCGGGGATGTAGATGCCGGGCTCGCAGGTGTACACCATGCCCGCCTCGAAGGTGCGGTATTTGTAGCCCACGTCGTGCACGTCGAGTCCAAGGTAGTGGCTGGTACCGTGCATGAAATACTTCTTGTAGAGCGGCGCGGCGGGGTCTTGGTTCTTCACATCGGCGGCATTCAACAGGTCGAGCTTGATGAGTTCCTGCTCCATAAACTCGCCCACCTGGCGGTGGTATTCCTCGATTTCATTGCCGGGCACGAGGCGGGTTTTGGCGAAGTTCATCACAGCCAGCACGGCATCATACACCTGGCGCTGGCGGGCGGTGAATTTGCCATTCACGGGGATGCTGCGCGAAAGGTCGGCAGCGTAGTTGGCGTACTCGGCACCAAAGTCGAGCAGAATGACGTCGCCGTCCTGGCACTGGTTGTCGTTAGTGGTGTAGTGCAGCACGTTGGCGTTTTTGCCGCTGGCCACGATGCTGCCGTAGGCCGGGCCCCGGCTGCGGTTGCGCATGAATTCGTGCACGATTTCGGCTTCGATTTCGAACTCCCACACGCCCGGCTTCACAAAGCCCATCAACCGCCGAAACGCCTTGCCCGTGATGTCGCAGGCCTGGCGCATCACCCGAATTTCCTCGGCCGTCTTGATGGCGCGTAGGCGGTGCAGCAGCGGCGCCGCGCGGCGGTAGGTGTGCAGCGGGTACTGGCCCTGAATAGCTTTGATGAAGCGGGCGTCGCGCGTTTCTACTTCCACCACGGCCCGAATGTGCTCGTTCGAGTTCAGGTACACGTTCTCAGCCTCGTTCATCAGCGCGGGCAGCACCGACTTGAAGCTGTCGAGCCACATGATGGTGCCAATGCCGGAGTTCTGGCGGGCCTCGTCCTTGGTCAGCTTGTAGCCCTCCCAAATGAGAATGTGCTCCGACGTTTCCTTCAGGAACAGGATTTCGCGGTGCTGCGGCAGGCGCGCATCCGGAAACAGCACCAGGATGCTCTCCTCCTGGTCGACGCCGCTCAGGTAGAACAGGTCGTTGTTTTGCCGAAACGCCATGGTGCCGTCGGCGTTGGTGGGCATGATGTCGTTGGACTGGAAAATGGCCAGCGACGCCGGCGGCAGCAACTCGCGGAAACGGCGGCGGTTTTCAACAAAAAGCTCGGGAGCGAGGGGGGCGTAGCGCATGTGTAGCGGGGTTGGGAATGGGCGCGCAAGTTAGGCGAAGGGCCGCTGTTGCGCCGGCGCGGGCCACCAAAAAGCGGTAATCTCCGTGTTTTGACCATCTCCCGCCTTTGTCGCCACGCTAAAACGCACTGCCCTTGCTACCCACAACAAAAAGCCCCCGCCAAAAGGGCGAGGGCCTTTCGTTGCCTATATGACGTGACTTACATTTTTGGCTTCACCGACTTGGTGGTCGTCTTGTTGGTTTTGTAGCGCATGTCGGCCGTGCCGTCGGCTTTCATGGGGCCCGTAACGGTTTTGGTGCTGGCGGTTTTGTTGGTCGAATAGCGCATGTCGGGCGTGCCGTCGGCCTTCATTTTGGTGCTGGTCAAGGTCTTGGTCACGCCCGAGGGCGTGGTCATGGTGCTCGACTTGCTTGTGGTGGCCTCGCTCTTGGTCGACATCGACGACTTGGTCATGCCGGCCGGGTTGGTGCTCGACTTGGTGGTCGTGCGAGTAGCCGGGGCTTGGGCCGTGGTGGTTTCCGAGGAACTCGTGCTCGTTTTGGAAGTAGACGTGACGGTGGGCGTTTGGGCCAGAGTGACGGAGCCACCCAGCAGGCTCAGGGAAACGAGGAAACCGAGAATGCGCTTCATAAAATGTGGAAAATGAAAGGTGAAAGATGGAATATGGGTGAAGCATCGGGCTTCGCCGGGGCCGCCAATGTAGCCTTTTTTGCGAGTTTACGCGGCTGGGCCATTGGCAACCCAAGTGTATACGTCTCAGAACCGTGCCAAGTAATTCGACGCACCGTCAATTGCCCTTGGTTTACACCCGCCAAAAGCAAGAGACCAGGGTTGCAATGTTATTTTTTTGAAGCAGCGATGATTTAGTATGAATATTATTTTATCTAAATCTATTATTCCATACTTTAGTGCACTTCCAAGCCCCTCACGGTGCGGAAGCATTCATCCTTCTTTCACTTCATAAACCATCCTGTTCCTCTGCGCTCCATGAAACAACACCTTTACCTTCTATTGGCTGCTGCTGGCCTTTTCCTCTCCACTGTCAGCAACGCCCGCACCACCCACAAGCCTACCCCGCCCACCGAAACCCCAGCCGCTGCCGAGCGCAAAACCGCTGCGGCCGAACGCCGGGCCGCCGCCGCTACCAAAGCGGCCTCGCGCAAGACCTCAGCATTCAGCCTGACCCGCAAGTCATCGCTCAAGACGCACCGCACCGCGTACCGGGGCCTGGCACCCAGCAAGAGCTTTACCACGCCGCAGCAGCTGCGCTGGCAACTGCACCAGAACCAAAACCACCTCAAGCAGCGGGCGCGGCAGGAAGCCCGGGCGCGCCGGGCGCGGTGCATCCGCCAAATGAACTAAGCCAAACACCAACCCTTCAAAAACTGTCTTTCAACGAAAAAAGCCCCTTACCTATCCGGCAAGGGGCTTTTTTATATTCGCAACGGGTGAATTAGGCCGTTACCTGAGCTTCGAGTTTCTGAGCCAGCACGTGCTTGGGCACGGCGCCTACTTGCTTGTCAACGATTTGACCGTTCTTGAAAACCAGCAGCGTGGGGATGCTGCGGATGCCGAACTTCATCGAGGTCTGGGGGTTGGCGTCAACGTCAACTTTGCCCACTACCACTTTGCCTTCGTATTCACCGGCCAATTCTTCCACTACGGGGCCTACCATGCGGCAGGGGCCGCACCATTCGGCCCAGAAATCGACTAATACAGGCTTGTCGCCGGCGATGATTTCGTCAAAGTTGGCGTCGGTTATTTCAATTGCTTTGTGTCCCATTTCAGTTTGGGTTGGGGTTAATGATGGTCTGGCGTGTACGGCCAACGGGGTCGCAAGGTAGCAGATTGGTTGCTTAACATCGTCTGCGAGGTAAAGTTCAGCCCCTTCGTAGCCCACCCGTCTCCGCCGCCAGCCAATGGCCCAATTGGCTATCCGAAAGCCCACAAAACCACGTTGGACGCCGACAGTGACTAGATGAGGGTGCAGACTTCCATCTCCATCTCGTGCATCTTTTCGATGAAAGTTTTGGGCTCAATCTGGAAGCGCCGCGAGAACATGTCCACGGCCAGGTGCTCGTGCGGCTCCACGAACTGAATCTCGAGGCGCTTGCTGCCCGGGGCGTGGTCGATGGCGTCCTGCAGGCGGTCGAGCATAGGGCCGGTCACGGTGCGCAGGTCGAGGCGCACGCGCACGCCCTTGCTGCGCTTCTCGGCCACGTCGGCCAGGGGCTCCATCGTGAGGATGCGCAGGTCCCATTGGTCCTGGGTGTGGCGGCGCAGCTCCTGCTTGAGCTTCACGTACATGGGGGGCACCTGCTCGTTGGGGTAGTTGCGCGGGTTGATGAGGGGCGCAAACTTGGTATAGTCGTCGCGGAATAGCGCTGGGCTGATGCTCGTCTCGTAGTCCTCCAGGGTGAAGGTGCAGAAGGGCTGGCCAGTTTTGGTGGTCTTGAACAACACGTTGGTGATGAGGCCCGCCACGGCAATTTCCTTGTTCTTAATTTCCTCAACCTTGTCCAAGCCGCAGGTGCAGTAGGCGTCCAGCTCCAGCTTGTAGCTGTCGAGCGGGTGGCCCGAGAGGTAGAAGCCCACCACTTCTTTTTCGCGGCGCAACTGCTCGGTTTTGCTCCAGGGCTCCATCTCGTGCATCTTGGGCAGCGGCGCGGCCACGGCTCCAAAGGCGCCCGCCCCAAACAAGCTGTGCTGAGCCGACTCCTTTGCAGCGGCGTGCTGCTGGCCCATTCTCATGGCCTTCTCGATGAGGTTCTGGTCACCGGAAGGCGCGTCGAGATACAAGCGCCGGTGCTTGCCAAAGCCGTCGAAAGCGCCGGCCTGGGCCAGACTTTCGAAAGTTTTCTTGTTCACGGTGCGCAGGTTCACGCGCTTGGCAAAGTCGAAAATGTCGGTGTACTCGCCGCTTTTCTCTCGCTCCTGCACCATGCTTTCCACCGCGAGTTCGCCCGCCCCTTTCACGGCGCCCATGCCGAAACGGATGGCACCCTCCTGGTTCACGTTGAACTTCAGCAAGCTTTCGTTTACGTCGGGCCCGAGCACGGGCACGCCCTGCTTGCGGGCCTCCTCAATGAAGAAGGTCACCTTCTTGATGTCGCCCATGTTGTTGGTGAGCACCGCGGCCATATACTCGGCGGGGTAGTTCGCCTTCAGGTAACCGGTCTGGTAGGCCACCACGGAGTAGGCGGCCGAGTGCGAGCGGTTGAAGCCGTACTCGGCAAATTTCTCCATCACGTCGAAGACTTCGTTGGCCTTCTTGGCTGGGATGCCGTGGATGGTTTTGGCGCCTTCGATGAACTTCTCGCGCTCCAAGGCCATCTTTTTCATGTCCTTCTTGCCCATGGCGCGGCGCAGCAAGTCGGCGCCGCCCAGGGAGTAGCCGGCCAGAATCTGGGCCGTCTGCATAATCTGCTCCTGGTACACCATGATGCCCTGGCTGTACTCCAGAATGGGCTTAAGCAGCTCGTGCGGGTACACCACTTCCTCGCGGCCGTGCTTGCGGTTGATGAAGTTCGGGATAAACTGCATCGGGCCCGGCCGGTATAGGGCGTTCATGGCAATCAAGTCCTCAATATTCGTCGGCTTCAAGTCCTTCAAATACTGGCGCATGCCTTCCGATTCAAACTGGAAGGTGCCGATGGTGTCGCCGCGCTGGTAGAGGGCGTAGGTCTTTTCGTCGTCGAGCGGAATTTCGTCAATGTCGATTTTCACGCCGTGGTTGCGCTCAATCAGGTTCATGGCGTCCACAATGACGGTCAGGGTTTTGAGGCCCAGAAAGTCCATCTTCAGCATGCCCGCAGATTCAATCACCTTGCCGTCGAACTGCGTAATGAGCAGGTCCGAGTCCTTGGAGGTCGAAACCGGGATGTACTTCGTGATGTCGTCGGGCGCGATGATGACGCCCGCCGCGTGAATGCCGGTGTTGCGCACCGAGCCTTCCAGCTGCGTGGCGAGGCGCAGAATCTGGCCCTTGAGGTTGTCCGGCGAGTCGTCGCGCCGAATCATGTCGAGCTCCTGGTTTTCGGCGAAGGCGCCGGCTAGCGTGGTACCCGGTTTTTCGGGCACCATCTTGGTGAGGTCGTTGGTCTGCGGCAGGGGCAGCTCCATGGCCCGCGCCACGTCCTTGATGCTGGACTTGGCGGCCATGGTGCCGAAGGTGATAATCTGGGCCACCTGCGTCTTGCCGTATTTCCCCACCACGTAGTCGATGACTTTCTGACGGTTCACGTCGTCAAAGTCAATGTCAATATCAGGCATCGACACACGCTCAGGATTGAGGAAACGCTCAAACAGCAACGAGTACTTAATCGGGTCGATGTTGGTGATACCTACGCAGTAGGCCACCGCCGAACCAGCGGCCGAGCCCCGGCCCGGGCCCACGGCCACGCCGATGTTGCGGCCGTGGTTGATGAAGTCCTGGGTGATGAGGAAGTAGCCCGCGAAACCCATCGTCTGAATGATGCGCAACTCATAATCAAGCCGTTCCTCGATTTCGGGCGTGCGCTCAGAGTAGCGTGGCGGCTTGGTCATCGTCACGGTGCCGGTGCCGGCGCTCGGCCCGAAGGCGCCCACGTAGGTTAGCTCGCGCAGAAACTCGTCGGCGTTGGCGAAGGGCGCGGGAATAGGGAAGTTGGGCAGCAGAATGTCGCGCTGCAGCTTGGGCGGCGTGATTTTGTCGACAATCTCGTTGGTGTTGTCCACGCTCTCCGGCACGTCGTGGAACAGCTTGTTCATCTGTTCCTGGGTCTTGAAGAAGAACTGGTCGTTGGCGAAGCCGAAGCGGGTGTGCGGCTTGGGCTTCTGCAGTTCCTCGTCGATGCGGCGGAGCTGGCGCTGGGCTTTTTCGTCGCGGGAATGGTCGCGGCGCAGGTTGTCGAGCAGGTCGTACTTCACCTCGCCCTTGCCCGTCATCAGGGTGTAGTAGTTGGTGCGCATGTCGCCCACCGGGATGCTGTGCTCCTCGCCCGTGTTCACGCACAGCAGCAAGTCGTGGGCCGCGTAGTCGTCCTGGTTGACGTAGTGCGAGTCGTTGGTGCAGATGACCTTGACGTTGTACTTCCTGGCGAAGCCGAGCAGAATTTGGTTCACGTCCTCCTGGCTCTTGCCGGTGCCGTCGAAGTTCATCAGCCCGTGGCGCTGAATTTCGATGTAGTAGTCCTCGCCGAACAAGTCCAGCCACCACTTCAGCTTTTCCTCGGCCTGGGCCTCGGTGCCGAATAAAATGGTTTGCGGAATCTCGGCGCCGATGCAGCACGACGTCGCAATCAGGCCCTCGTGGTACTTCACCAGCAGTTCCTTGTCGATGCGCGGAAACTTCGAGTACACGCCCTCGATGAAGCTCATCGAGCAGAGCTTGCTCAGGTTGTGATAGCCGGCCTGGTCCTTGGCCAGTAGCAACTGGTGGTGGCGCACGTCCCTCTCCCCTTTTTCCCGGCTGAAGGCTTTCTTAAACCGGTCCTCCACCAAGTAAAACTCGCAGCCCACGATGGGCTTCACGTTGTATTTATTGGCCTCGGCCACGAAGTTGAACGCGCCGAACATGTTGCCGTGGTCGGTGAGGGCGACGGCGGGCATGCCATCGGCCTGCGCCTTCTTCATCAGGGCCGAAATGCTGGCTTGGCCGTCGAGCAGCGAATACTGGGTGTGGCAGTGGAGGTGCGAGAAAACGGGCATAAGGAAGGGCGTTGAAAACGGGCTAATCGTAAAGATACCCCCGGCCGGCGGGCATTCCCAAACCCCAAATCCCTGCTGCCTGATTCCCTGAGCGCTGCGTTTTTTCAGCAAGCGACGCCCCTGCTTCGTCGTAATTCCGGCTTCGAGACAAACCGACCGCGCCCCCGGCTTCGCAGCGCCGACCTGCTCCAAACGGAGTAAATCAGCGCCGCGTGGCCGGGGGCGCGGTCGTGGAAAAAGAGCCGCTATTTCGCAGCTTGCCTTACTTGCAGCACTTCGCCCAGCTTTGCGGTCTGGTCGAGTTTGCCGTTCCAAGCCTGCAAGTCCGCCACGGTCACCTTGTAGAGGCGGGCGATGCTGTACAGCGTTTCGCCCTTCGCCACGGTGTGGCGGATGGTGGTGCCGGCGGCATCGGCTGCGGCTGGCGCGGGCACTGCAGGTATGTAGACCGGAGCCGCCGCAGCAGGCGCAGGCTGCGCCCAGCCCTTCGCCTCCAGTTGCAACACCTGGCCCACCAGCAGATTGGCCGGCGGCGTCAGGTTGTTGATGGCCATGAGCGTGGCCGGCGGAATCTGGTAAAGCCGGCTAATGGAATACACGGTTTCCTTGGGCGCAACGCGGTGCGTCTTGGCACCGGTGGCGGCCGTGGTGGTTGGCACAGCAGCTGGGGCGGAGGCCGGAACTGGGGCCGGTGCCGAAGCGACCGGAGCAGGCAGCGGCACAGTTGTCACTGTAGGCGTGGGCTCTGGCGCGGCCACTGGCGCATGCTGGGCTACGGCAGGCTCCGCTGCCAGCGCTGGTTCGGATGCAGGCTCAGGCGCGGGCTCATTGCGGGGTTCATCGGCCAGCGGAGCGGGCGCTGGGGCAGCGGCTGGCGGAGGCAAAGCCGCCGTTTGCGGGGCTGGAGCAGCAGGCCGCTCTGTCGCGGGTGCGGGACTCGGCGTGGTTCCAGCAACCGGCGTGGCCGCAGGTGCAGGCTGAGGCGCTGGCGTTGCTACCGGCGCAGGCGCAGCGGGCGCTACAGCGGGAGTGGCGGCCGCCATGGTAGCGGTAGCCAGGGCCTCGCCCCAGCCCTCTTCCACCGAACCCGATTTGGCCACTGCCGCCCCGCCGGACGAGGACCGGCTGGGCGGCACAGATTCGAGAGCGACGCTTTCGGTCAGGGTGCGGTACTCCACGGCCACGTCACGGGGCCTGGTGTGCTGCAGCCACAGCAGGCGGCCGGGGCGCAGCTCATCCACCCGAGACAAGCGGTTCTTATTCCGGACGGCCTTTTGGCGCATGCCGTATTTCTGGGCCACATCAAAAATGGTTTCGCTGGGTTGCACTACGTGGTATTCCACGGCGCCCACGTCGCGCTTGCTTTCTAAGTAGTACGGGCGCCCCACTACGGCTGCGTCGAAGGCCGTGAGCTCGTTATGCTTCAGAAACTCGCCCAAGCGCTTGCCGCCACGCCGGGCCAGGTCGGCGGTGGTTTCGCCGGGCAGGGCAATGATGGCGCGCAGGTCGTTGAGGCGCACCTCGGCCGAGTTGGCGGCCACGGCGGGCATGGTGATGAGCTGCGGGCTGCTTTGCAGGCGCTGGTTGGCCAAGATGCCGGTGGCCTGGGTCACGTCGCCCACGGGCACAATCAGCGTGTAGGGTTTGTCGGTGGGCACGGTAGCGGCCAGCAGCCAGCGGTTGTGCATGGCCAGGTTGGCGGGCTCAGCGTGTACAAGGCGGGCCTGAGACTCGAGGGTTTGGCCGGGTTGGGCGGGAAACTCCTGCAGGCGCAAGGGCGGCTTGGGGTTGAGGCCGCAGGCCGGCTCGAAGGCCAGCTTTTGGGCCAGGAACATCAGTACGTAGGGCGAAGTGGCCTCCGTGATGGTCATTTCGCGGGCGTCGAAATCGGTGGGCAGCGTGTAGGGCTTCACGCCGGTCAGGCCGAGGTTGTAGCTGAGCAGGGCATTGAGCCAGTTGTGCAGGCTGGCGTTGTTGCGAGCCAGGTAACGGGCTGCGGCGCGAGTGCTGGCGGTGAGGTGCTTGCGCTCATCCACTTGGTCATTCACCACTAGGCCCAGGTCGGAAGCGGCTTCGCGCTTGAGCTGCCAGTAGCCTACAGCCTCGTGCACGCTTTGCGCATCGCCAAGCAGGGCGCTTTCCTGCAGCACGAGGTAGCGAAAATCCAGTGGCACGCCTTCCTCCTTCAGCACCCTGTCGATGATGGGAAAAGCGGCGTCGGCGAGGTTCACACGGGCCTGGAACGAGGGTTGGTGGCGCCGCAAGCCGTCAGCTTTCTGTTGCACCAGCCGCCGGGCAGCGTCGTCGAGCACCACGTGCACACCGGCAACATCGAACGCGGCCGGCACAACCAGCGCAGAGACCGAAGTCGCCGACTGGCCCGCCGCTGGGCGCGCAAAGGCCACGCCCATCATCAAAAGCACTACAATCAAATTTCGCATAAGCCAAGCGGGCGGAAGAGGGCCACCGCGGCCTTTTTCCGCCCGGAAGCTGCAAAGAACCTGATTTTTGCGCAAATAGCGCTAGCATGGTTTATCAAACCTGCGTCATGCTGAGCGCAGCCGAAGCGTCTCTCCCGCCATACTAAATCAGATTAGTGACGCAAAAGAGATGCTTCGCCGCGCTCTGCATGACGTCCTTTCGTCATGTTTACAGGCTTAAGGCCGGTCGCCTCCACCACCCGGGCGGCCACCGCCGTCTGGGCGGCCAAAGCCACGCTCACCCCGGCCTTCGCCACGGCCCTCGCCGGCGGGCGCCACCACGTTGCCGCTGCGGATGTTGTAGGTGAACATCAGCATGAAGTAGCGCTGCAGAATGGTGGTTTGCACGTCCTCGTAATACGCCTCGGTCACGTTGCGCTGCACGGCGCGGTTCTGGCCCAGCAAGTCGAAGGCGTACACCCGAATTTCGCCGCGCTGGCCGGGAAATATTTTCTTACCAATGCTGGCGTTCCACAGCGCATAGGGCTGGTTGTAGCCGCTGGAAAGGCCGGCGTAGGCCTGGTGCACAAGGTCGGTTTGGATGTTGATGCCGGGGCCCACAATCCAACCCACCCGCAGGCGCGTCACTTGGGAGAAATAGTCGGTGTTGCGGTTGGCCTGCAAGGTGTTGCGCACGTAGTTTTTGTTCGACGTGGTGGAGGCCGTGAAGTCCAGGTTGGGGCTGATGTTAGAGCTGAGCGTGAGGCCCGCCCCGAACGAGGGCACGCGGGCGTAGTTCAGGCCGCCGTTCACTAGGCCGGGCGTCTGGGTGTAGTTAGCGTTCAGGCTCAGGTTCACGTTGGTTTTAATGGCCGTGATGGGCCGGCCGTAGCTCACCAGCGAGCGCACGTTGTACTGCTGGCTGAGGTTGGTGGGCTGGGTGAGCTGGCCGCCGGCGGGGAGGCGCACACTGGGAGCGCCTTCGGGCGTCACCAGCGTGTCGCGTATGGCCACCTGGGTACGGTTGGAAATGGGGTCCTGGGTGTAGGCGCCGGAGAGCACGGCGAAAAAGTTGCTCGACTTTTCGGGGTTGGAAGCCGTGTAGCGGAAGTTCACCGAATGCTGGAACTCCTGACGCAGCGTGGGGTTGCCGATGGTGAGTTGCAAGGGGTTGGAGTTGTTCACCACGGCTTGCAACTGGTTCACGCTGGGCGGATTGGTGTTGGTGCGGTAGTTGAAGCGCAGGTTTTTCTGGCGCGTAAAGCGGTAGTTGACATTGGCGTTGGGCAGCAGGTTCACGAAGGTGTAGCGCCCCACGCTGGGCCGCGGGTACTGGGCGTCGCTGTACAGCTCCGAATGTTGCCCCGACAGGCCCACGCTGGCTTGGTACTTGGGCGTGACGTGCCGGTAGGTGAGCCCGCCCGACTGCGTGAGGTAGTAGTTCTCGAACACGTTGCTCAGCCCTTCGTTCAGCTGCCGAAAATCGCCGCTCAGCACATCGAAGGTGTATTTCTCCGAATTGTTCGGCGCGTAGTTGATGGCGTAGTTGCCCTGCAGCACGTCCTGCCTGCTCAGGGCTTCGGTCAGCGACAAGTTGGCGTTCAGGTTGCCGCCGTTTTGATTGAGCGTGCTGGCCTGGCTCAGGGTGTTCAGGGCCGAGCCCGTGTCGTTGGTGCGCAGGTTGGTGTTAGCCTCGCGCTGGCTGTAGGAACCGCCAATGCTCAGGCTGGCCGTGCGGCCGGGCTTGGGGAAGCGGTGGCGCAGCAGCAGGTCGCCGCCGGTGTTCATGCCTTCGTTGTCGGAGTTGTAGCGGCTGTTGATGTTGCTCTGCTCCTCGCCGCCGCGGCGCGTCACGCCCAGCACCTGGCTGGCGGCGTCGTTCTGCTGGTAGCTGAAGCGCGGCCGAAAAAGGATGGACGTGGCCGAATCAATCTTGTGCTCCAGGCGCATGTTGAAGCGCTGGTTGGTGTTGAGGCTGGTGGTGTTGGCGTTTTGGGTGTAGGTGGTGCTGGCTTGCTGGGGCAGCACGTACTGGCGCTCGGTGCTGCTGTTCAGCGCGTTGTTGGCGCGGTTGAAAAAGTAGCTGGCCGAGAGGTCGGTTTTCTTTCGCCAGGAATTGGAGTAGTTCAGGCCCGCCGCGTTGGTCGTGGTGATGCCGCCGTTCTGGTTCACGAGGAAGTCGCCGGCGTTGCCGCCGTTGCCGCCGTTGCCCTGGCCCCGGCCTCCCCCGCCCCGGCCGTTGCCGCCTTGGTTGGAGTTGCCCACCACACCCAGCAGGTCTTCGGTGCCGAAGTTCTGCTCGTTCACGTTGTTGGACTGCGCCAGCACCGAAATGCGCTGGTCGCCCTTGAAGGTATTGATGTTGCCACTGGCGCGGTAGCGTTTGTCGCCGGCCCCGGCCACCACGCGCCCAAACGTGCCGTTGCGAAACTCCACCTTCGTTACGATGTTGATGGTTTTGGTGGTGTTGCCGTCGTCGAAGCCCGAAAAGCGGCTTTGCTCGCTGCGCTGGTCGAATACTTCCACCTTGTCCACCATTTCGGCGGGCAGGTTCTTGAGCACGGCGTCCGGGTCATTGCCGAAAAACTCCTTGCCATCCACCAGCACCCGCTGCACGGCTTCGCCCTGGGCCTGCACCTTGCCGTCGGTGCCTACGCTCACGCCGGGCATCTTCGTCACCAGGTCCTGGGCGTTGGCGTCGGGGTTGGTTTTGAAGGCGCGGGCGTTGAACTGCGTGGTGTCGCCTTTCTGCACCGATTGGGCCGCCTGGCCCGTCACCACCACGCCTTTCAATTGAATGCCGCCGGTTTGCAGCGCCAACGCGCCCAACTGCACCGGAATGCCGGCCACCGTCACGGGCTGGCGCAGCTTCTGGTAGCCCACAAAGGAAGCATCGAGCACGTAGCGGCCGGCTGCCACGTTGTCGAACTGGAACCGGCCTTCGGCGTCGGCCGCGGCCCCGGTTCTCACCGAGTCGGGCAAGCGAATGAGCAGTACGTTGGCGCCAATCAGCGGCGACTGGTCTTTGCCGTCGGTCACGCGGCCGCTCACCGTGGTGGGCGCCGGGGTTTGGGCTTGCACCGCGCCCAGGCCCATCCACAAGAAAACCAACAGAGTAAAGTGCCGCATGAAACTGGGTAGCGTGATGAAAGTAGGTCAGACGGGGTTCGCCTGCGCAGGGTTTACTGAGCAGTCAATCGATTGTATCCGCGGCTACTTTTTACGCAGCAGCAGCAGCCCATCGCGCAGGGGCAAAAACACCGGTTCCACCCGCGCATCCTGAGCCATTTGGTCGTTGAAAGCCCGGACCAGCGGCGTGTCCTTGTCGCCGGTTTTCACCGCGTGGGTGGGCAGCACCTTGCCGCTCCACAACACGTTGTCGACGACGAGCAACCCGCCGGGCCGCACCTGCTCAATGACTGCTTCAAAATAAGCGCCGTTGCTGCGCTTGTCGGCGTCAATAAAGACCAAATCCCATACTTCACCGACCAATTCCGGCAAAACGTCGAGGGCCGCCCCAATGTGCAGCCGCACCCGCCCGGTGAGGCCCGCCGCGGCCACGTACCGCCGAATGCGTGCCTCCTTTTCCGGGTCTATCTCAATGGTGTGCAGCAGGCCGTTATCGGCGAGTCCTTCGGCCAGACACAGGGTGGCGTACCCGCAAAAGGTGCCGATTTCCAGGATGCGTTGCGGGCGCACCAAGTGGCTCAGCAGGCTCAGCAGGCGCCCTTGCAGGTGGCCGCTGCTCATGCGGGGCAGCAACGTTTGCAGGTGCGTTTCGCGGGTGAGTTGCGCCAGCAGCGGCGGCTCCGGGGCGGTGTGCAGCTCGGCGTAAGCTTGGATGGAGTCAAGCATATCGGTGGTTAAGCTTTCCCGCAGAGGGCGCGGAAGGATGCGCAGAACGTTCAGCGACTTCTGCGCATCCTTCCGCGCCCTCGGCGGGCGAAAAATTCAAGAACACGGCCTTAGCCGAAACACGTACACCTGAAAGCCAGACTTCCCCGGCCCGTAGCTGGAGACCACCACTTGGTAGAGTCCCTCGTAGCGGTACACGTCGGGTCCGTTGTCCTCAGCCGGCACTTTGCGCAGCACCCGCACCGGCAAGCCCGTTTCGATGCTCTTCAGCAAACTCAGGATGCCGGTGGTAGCAACTTGGTCGCTGATTTGGTGGCCGGTTTTGGGGTCCCGTCCGCCGTTGCCTGAGTACAGGATTTCATCTTCGCCAAATTCGTCCTCCTCGTACTGGCCCGCCAGCACAATGCTTTCGGCGCCTAGCTGCTGCGTGCCGCACACGCCGGCCCGGCGCGGCCGGTGCACGCCTGTCAGGGCCAAGTCGATGCGGTTGCGGAAGGTATCGCCGGGCCGGTAGGTGCCCACGTGGCCGAAGATGGGCATGGAGAATTAGCTATGCTATAGTGTAACGTCAAATCGGCCTTGACTGATGCGAAGTGTATCGCCGCTGATGCTGTGCAAGGTTCCTTCAAACGTGCCAGCTATGATGTTTTGCTTGGCGTTAAAATGCGTGATAGTTAGGCGTGCCGGTTGGGCGGCAACACTCATATAAATACGATTTTTTTCATCAGTCCCAAGACGAGTTAGCTGCAGATAATTGGCGTCGGCAGTTGGCATGAATGAGGCGTCCAAAGGACTGCGGCGGCCGAGGTAATAAGTGCCTAGTCCATGAAAATTGGTGAGGGCAATAGTGAGCCACTCGGTGTTGTTCGGAGCTGGCAAACCCAAGTTTGCGTCTAGTCCTAGCGGGCCATTGAGTCGGGCGTGGACATCTATTCCATCCGTACCACCTTGGTCATTGCGGCCAGTTAAGCGGTTCTGGCGGTTTTTACCGTTCGCAGCATACCCTATTGTGCCAGTTCCGAGTTGAGTAGCAGCCGGTAAGGGCAAGGCATCACGAACGAGGTTGGCCGAATCAGCGCTGGCTTGCAAGCGGCCCAGATAGTGTTCGAATTTGCGTTGCTGGGCCACTTGCTCGTAGCGGCTGCTAATGAGGGTACGACCGTAAGGGTCAAGCACGGTCCACGTGGAGTCTAGCTTGTACGGGCCCACGGGTGTCACCCACTCTAAGAGTTGGGTTACGGGCCTCACGATGACGGCAGTGCCGTTAATATCAGATTCAGATTGCCACCGGATACGCTGGTAGCGCACAACAGCACTTCCTCGTCGCAGCAGCGGACTTCCAATTCCGGATTCAAAACCTTCTTTGGTGACGTTGAAATCCAGAAAAAAACTGTAGAGAAAAAACAGCCCGTACCAAAGCATCAGCAGCGGCAGGGCTGCCAGCACCCACTGTACTCGCGGAATCCACCGCAAAAGTGCTCCTAAGGCGGAATTCGTCGTGCGAGTAGCGAAATAGCCCGCACCGCTGAAAGCCAGCAGCCAAGCGGTGCTGTGCACCAAACTTCTGTGGGCAACGACCCGAAAATCAAGCTGGGGCAAGCAGGTAAGCAATGTCAGCGCCAAGCAGGCTACCCACAGCCAGGCTCCCATTGCCAGCACCAAGGCCCGTACTTTTAACATGTTGGTCAGTCAAAATGAAGTATGAGAGGGCTCTGCAAAGCAATGCGCTACCAGTCAGCCACACTCACGTCGTCTTCCCTTCCGGCACGTACTGCAACACGCTTAGATGCTCCTCAGTCAGCACTTCGTTGGCCATTTCCTGCAGCTCAGCGGCTGAGACGCGCTCAATCTTCTGGAAGATTTCGCTCAGGGGTTCTACGCGGCCCAAATCAAGGGTGCTTTTGCCGAGCAGCTGCATCAGGCCGCTGTTGCTTTCCTCGCTCATGGCCAGCTGGCCCATCAGTTGGTGCTTGGCGGTGTGCAACTGGTTAGTAGTCAAGGGCTTTTCGCGCAGCAGCTTCAGCTCTTTCTGCACCAGGCCCAGCGTGCGCTTCACCTGCTTGCCCTCGGTGCCGAAATAGATGCCGAACAGGCCCGTGTCGGTGTAGGGCGAATACGTGCTGTCGATGGTGTACACGAGGCCGTACTTTTCCCGCACGGCCAAGTTGAGGCGCGAATTCATGCCGGGGCCGCCCAAGATGTTGTTCAGCATGAAGAAGGGGATGCGGCGCGGGTCGTTCAGTGAGTAAGCCGGGCCGCCCACCAGGCAGTGCGCCTGCGAAATGGGCCGGGTTTCCACTTGGTTTTTGCGCTCGTAGCCGCCCACCGGACGGCGCACCCGGGGGCCGAGTTTAGCGGGCAGCGGGGCCAGGAATTTGTCGGCCAGCCGCTTCACCTCCGCAAATGACAAGTTGCTCACAGAGCTGAACACCAGCCGGTCGGTGCGCATCTGCTCCTGCAAAAAGGCGTGGAAGTCGGCCGTTTGGAAGCGGCTCACGCTCTCGCGGGTGCCGAGGATATTCACACCCAGGGGGTGGTCGCCGAACACGACGGTGTCGAAATCGTCGATGATGGCGTCCTCCGGCGCATCCTGGTACATGCTCATTTCCTCCAGAATCACGCCTCGCTCCTTTTCCACCTCGCGGCCCGGAAAAACAGAGTTGAAGGTGAGGTCCGTGAGCAGTTCAAACGCCCGCTCGAAGTGCGTGCTGAGCAACGCTGCGTAGAAGCAAATTTTCTCCTTGGTGGTATAGGCGTTCAGCTCGCCGCCCACGGTTTCGAGGCGGTTGAGGATGTGAAAAGACTTACGTTTTTTGGTGCCTTTAAAGGCCATGTGCTCCCAGAAGTGGGCCAAGCCTTGCTGATGCGGCGCTTCGTCGCGCGAGCCGATGTCCAATAAAAAGCCGCAATGGGCAATTTTAGTGTGCAGTACCTGCTTGTGTAAGAGGCGGATGCCGTTAGGGTATTCGTGAATGTGATAGTCGAGCATAAGGCTGCAAAGGTACGGCTTCGCTTAGCGGTTAATGGTTAGTGCTTAGTGATTAATGGTTATCGGTTAGTAGTTTGAACCGGCGCGTATTAATCATTAACCACTAACCACTAATCATTGATTCGAGCAGTTGTCCTACCTCAATGCTATGCGCGCACCGGAAGTGCCCGAGCGGGCAAGCTCCGTGCCCGTGCAGGCCGCAGGGCTTGCAAGCCAGCTTCTCTTTAGTCTCGACGACGAAAGAAATCGGGCTCAGCGGCCCAAAACCAAACGCGGGCACCGTGCTGCAGAACACCGCCGTCACGGGCGCGTCAACGGCCGAACACAGGTGCATCGGGGCTGAGTCGTTCACGTAGTTCATCACCGCGCCCCGCATGAGCGCCGCCGAGGCCAACAAGCCCAACTTGCCGGATAAGTTCTCCACCCCCGCCCGGCCGCTAGCGGCGGCCAACCGCTCACAGGCGGCCACATCAGGCGGGCCACCCAGCAGCAGCACCCGCAAGCCGGAAGGCAAGGCGGCAAGCAGTTCCAGCCACTTTTCCTCGGGGTACTGCTTGGTGAACCACACCGAGGTGGGCGCCACGCATACGTAGGGCCCGGCCGCATACGCCGCGGCAGTGGCTTCATCGGCGGCCGAGGGATAAAGCCGGGGCTTTGACGCTGCCCTTAATGAAGAATGAGCAATGAAGAATGAGGAATTGGAGGCGTCAGTCAATTCCTCATTCTTCATTCCTAATTCCTCATTAAGCAACCGCAGGTTGCGTTCCACCTCGTGGGTGCCGTCGCCAATGGCATGCGGCACTCGGCGCGTGAAAAACCCACTCAATGGGTTCTTGGAGAACCCAACCCGCTCCGGCGCTCGCGAAAAAGCCGTGAGAAAGCCGGTGCTGGCAAAGCGCTGCAGCGTCACCACGCGTCCGTAATGGGCAGCCCGAATCTGGCGCAGCAGGTCCCACAGGGCGGCGTATTTGCGGTGCTTTTTGTCCCAAATCAGCACGTGGCGCACGTGCGGGTGGCCCGCCACCAGGCTTTCGTTGCCCCGCCGCACCAATACGTCCACGGGCGTGGCCGGCTCGGTGTGGTGCAGGTACTCCAGCAGCGCCGTCATCAGAATCACGTCGCCGATGAAAGCGGTTTGGATGAGCAACGTGGCGGGCGGAACAGTGGGCATGGCAGAGCGCAAAAGTACGCCCGGGGCCTGCTCAACCAATAAGCAACGGGGCCGCCGCCGTGCGCATCGGCACACGGCGGCGGCCCCAAAGGCACTCCTTGGCGCGGCTTAGGTGAGCTGCGCCGGGCGGCTAATGACTTCTTCCAAGGAAATGAGCGTCTCGGTGCGCTCGATGCCGTCGATGGGTTGGATTCGGTCGTGCAGCACGTCGCGCAGGTGTTGGGTATCGCGGCATACCAGGCGGGCAAATACCCCGTAGGCCCCGGTGGTGAAATGAATGCTGACCACTTCGGGAATCTCACGCAGCTGATTTACCACGCTGGTGTACACCGAGCTTTTCAGGAGATAGATGCCCAGAAAAGCATTTACACCGTAGCCCAGTTTCTGGTAATCGATGCGCAACGTTGCGCCCTGCACAATGCCAATCTCCTCGAGGCGGGCCATGCGGACGTGCACGGTGCCCCCCGAGACGTTGACTTTGCGGGCAATTTCGGTGTACGGCATTTTAGCATCTTGAATGAGTAGATTCAGGATGTTCCGGTCGGTGTCATCAAGTTCGTAATTACGAGCCATGTTTTGCAGAAAAGGATTAAAAACAATACAAAATTAGGTGGCAAAAATTAGAGATTTTGCAAATTTTGAGTTAAAACAATCGATTATTTGCATCATCTCAGTTACCTTCTTACATTTGTCACAATCCAAAGGCAGAAGGCCGCGGCGTAAAGTAGTAGGTTAAATGGGCTCATCGGCGTTGGGCAACTAGCGCTTTTCAAGCTGATTCCTTAATGAAATGATAATGTCATTTCGCTACGGCCGTGGTTGGATACGGAGGAGAAGAGGGGAAAACGGGAAGCGCATCTGGGTGGGTGCGCTCCTCACATTTGTGAGAGGCGGCCTCTGGGTGGGGGCCGCCTCTTCGTGTTTTAAATCGTTTGCGGGCATAATTCATTCGCACTGCGAAGCAACTCAATCGATTGACTAGCGGGTAGCCATAGGAGCCCGCCGGCTGTTGAACTGCTTGGTACCGGCCTTCAAGAACGCGCTGAACTGCGCAACATCGGGCTCATAGGCCAAAGGTTGCACCAACGGTTGGTTGGTGGCGTCGTTGGGGTCGAGCAACACGTAATACGGCTGGGCGTTGAACCCGTAACGAGTCACCTGCAGGTCGGCGTTTTGCTTGCCCAGGGTGCTTTTCACTTGCTTGTCGCGCGGCGAGGTGTACCATTCGCTTTGCGGCAGTTCGGTTTTGTCATCCACATAGAGGGCCACCACCACGTAGTCGTTGCGGAGTTGCTCGAGCACCTGCGGGTCGCTCCACACCGTGGCTTCCATTTTCCGGCAATTGACGCAGGCGTGGCCCGTGAAATCGATGAAGACGGGCTTGTTCTGCTGGCGGGCCACCCGCTTGGCCTGCTCCAGGTCGAAATACCCGTCGAGGTTGTGGGGCAGCTCCAGAAACTCGCCGAAGCGGGGTGCTTCGCGGCCAACGCTGCTACCGGCAGTGACCACAGCGGCGGCATTATTACCGGTAGCCAACGAAAAATCGCGCTTGGTCTGGGGCGGCAGGTAGCCGGCCAGCAGCGGCAACGGAGCGCCAAACAGGCCCGGCACCAAATACACAGTGAAGGCAAAGGCCAGCACCGCCATCAGCAAGCGGCCCACGCTGAGATGGTCGAGCGGGGAGTCGTGCGAGAGGCGAAACTTACCCAGCAGGTAGAACCCCAGCAGCGCCGACAGCACAATCCACAACACGATGTACACGTCGCGGTCGAGCAGCTGCCAGTGGTAGGCCAAATCGGCGGTACTCAGGAATTTGAGGGCCAGCATCAGCTCCACGAAGCCCAGCACTACTTTCACGGTGTTCAGCCAGCCGCCCGAGCGGGGCAGGCTTTTCAGCCAGGAGGGGAAAATGGCAAACAACGTAAACGGCAGCGCAAACGCCAGCGAAAAGCCCAGCATGCCCACGATGGGCGTGATGCGCTCGCCGCGAGCGGCCATACTTATGATGCTGCCCACGATAGGTGCAGTGCATGAAAACGACACCACTACTAGCGTGAGAGCCATAAAAAAAATACCGAGCCAACCGCCTTTGTCAGCTTGGGCATCCACAGTGTTTACGATGTTATGCGGCAACGTGATTTCAAACAGCCCCAGAAATGAGAGTCCAAAAACCACAAAGACTGCGAAGAAAATAACGTTCGGTAGCCAGTGAGTACTTATTAAGGTAGGACCATCATCGCCAAGGATAGCGGAAACAAGGACACCCACCAACACATAAATGCCAATGATGCTGGCCCCGTACACTAGTGCCTTAAAAATGCCCCGCTGCCGGCTATCGTTTCCGCTGGTAAAGAGCGAAACTGTCATGGGCACCATTGGGAACACGCAAGGGGTGAACAAGGCAGCCAATCCCAGGGTGAATGCCAGAAACGCGAAGCTCCACAAGCCGCCGGCTGCGCCTACCGGGTCCTGCAAGGTAGCCGCCGAGGCAGCCGGTGCCGCAACGGTCTCAGCGCTCTGAGCCGCGGGTGCTACAGGCTTGGTGGCCGGGGCAGGCACCGCCGCAAGGTTTTTGGCCGAATCAGTGGGAGCCAATGCTTGGGAGGCGGCCTGGGTGGTTGGGGCCGTTGGCGCCACGGCGGCTACATCAGGGGTTTTGGCGGGAGCCGCGGTCGGCGCTACGGCGCGGGTGGCTTTGGCGGGAGCCGCCGCGGCGCCGGTCACGGCGAGCGGGCCAAAGCTCAGGGTTTCGTTGCCGGGCACGCAGCGGCCGTCCACGGTGGTGCAGCTTTGGTAGTCGGCTTCGCCGGTGATGGTGAGCGGGCCGGGCTGCAGCACTTTGATTCGCTGGCGCATCTGGCCGGTTTTTTCCCAAAAAGCTACTTCGCCTTTGAAAACTTCGTCCTGCTCGTGGTGGGACTTGATGGATTGCAGCTTGCCCACCAGCGCGTAGGCGGGGCTGGGCTTGAACTTCATGGTGAACACCACGGGCCCCACTTCGTCGCTGAAATCAGAGGCATATAGGTGCCACTTGTCGTCGATGCGGGCGTTGATTATCAAGTCTACCTCTTCACCTACCTTGGCGCTGGGCTGGCTCAAGGTGGCGCTCAGGTGGGTGGGCGTGAGAATCTGCGCCGTAGCGGGCACAAAAGCCCACAGCCAGAGCAGCAATACCTTAACTACCAAAAATTTCTTCATAATGGCAAACCAGAGGACCGGTGTTTGTTGTTACCTCTTCGCAATGGGAAAAGGCTCTTGCTGTGGAATGCGTTCCCGCCAGTGTCCTGGCATAAAGACTCGCTCTGCGGTTTATTTACCGGTCTTTCTTCTACAAAATAAGGTTGTCCGTACCACAAACTAGTGGCCGGAAAGTTCAGCGGCCCAACCAGCCGCACTAATCTCCGTACTTTTGAGCAACTAAGGCTCCCAGACCGACCGCGTCGCGGGGGCCGCCATCATGGGTTTAAAAATATTATTCACCGTTTTACTGGTTCTGGTAAACGGATTTTTTGTGGCCGCCGAATTCGCGCTGGTCAAGGTGCGGCTCTCCCAGATTGAGCTGCGGGCCAAGGAAGGCAACCGCCTGGCCAAGCTCACCCTCAGCATTTTGCAGGATTTAGAAGCCTACCTCTCGGCTTCGCAGCTGGGCATTACGCTGGCGTCGCTGGGGCTGGGTTGGATAGGCGAAAGCGTGGTGGCGTCCATCATTCTGGCCGCTGTGCACGCCCTGAACCTGGACGTGACGCCCGAGCTGGCCCACCAGATTGCGCTGCCGGTGTCGTTTGCTACCATCACGGTGCTGCACATCGTCATTGGCGAGCAGGCCCCCAAAATGCTGGCCATCCAACGGCCCGAGGCGCTGAGTATTGCCATTGCGCTACCGTTGCGCCTGTTTTACATCGTCAGCTACCCGTTTATCTGGGTGCTAAATAAGCTCTCGGGCATGACCCTGCGCTTATTTGGCGTCGACTCGATGCACGGTCAGGAGGCCCACACCTCCGACGAGCTGCGCATTTTGCTGGACCAAAGCAAGGAGAGCGGCGAGATTCAGGACTCGGAGCACGAGCTGATTGAGAATGTGTTCCAGTTCAACGACCGGATGGTGAAGCAGATTATGGTGCCCCGCACCAAGCTGTCGGCCCTGGACCTGAACGCGCCCGCCGAGCAGATTCTCGACGTGGTGTTCAGCGAAGGCTTTTCGCGCATGCCGGTGTACGAGGGCAACATCGACAACATCGTGGGCGTGCTCAACGTGAAGGACTTGCTGCCCATCATCCGCCGCCAGGAGCCCGTGGAGCTGGCCCGCATCATGCGCCCGCCCTACTTCGTGCCCGAAACCAAGAAAATCAACCGCCTGCTGCGGCAGTTTCAGCGCAAGCACATTGTGATGGCCATCGTGAGCGACGAGTTTGGCGGCGTGTCCGGCATCGTCACCATCGAGGACATCATGGAAGAGCTGGTGGGTGAAATCCAGGACGAGTACGACAACGAAGTGCCCGTGGTGGAAAAAGTGGCCGAAGACGAGTACCGCGTGAACCCCGCCACCCCCATCTCCGACGCCAACGAGTACCTCCCTTTCCCGCTGCCCGAGGGCGAAGACTACGAAACCGTGGGCGGCCTGCTCAACGTCATCTACGGCAGCATCCCGGAAGTGGGCGACGTGGCCGTGCTCGACCCCTACGAATTCCGGGTGCTGCAACGCTCGCGCCGCGCCGTGGAGTTGGTGCAGCTCCGCGTGACCACCCCCGCCGAGCGCGCCGAGCCCCGCGGCGACCTGGGCGACGAGCTGTAATTACTTGGTGGGGTCGAGGGCGGGGGCTTCGGGTTTAAGCCGAAGCTGAAAAAAGCGCGGGTGAAACCGACCGTTAAAGGGCTTCAGGTGGCCGGTCAGGATGCGGACGACATCGAATAGAGCGATGAGGAGCGATGTGACGATAGCACTAGCACCCACGATGTTGACCAAAATCGCCAGGACGAAGCCACCGGCTAAGGCTCCGCTAGCCATGGCAGCCCCCACCAACAGCAGGGCCGCTCCGGCCAGCGTCATAAGCAAAATACCTGACGCTGAGCCGGGCTCGCGCAGGTAAAACAGGTGAGCCCCCAAAACACCAAACACCAAGGCCAGCAAGATTGCCAATGCTTTGCTGCGGTACGGCACGGGCAACTCCGAGTGTTGCCGGGGAGCGGCACGCTGGCCACCGGCTGAACTGGTGGCCGCGCCGCGCTGTAAGGAGGCTACTGCTCCGCCAGGCACTCGCTTCATAGTCGCAATCGGCACCCTCTTACTCTTCTTTTGGCGAATGAGGACCACCTGGCCAGCACGCGCACCGCGAAAACGCCTTGGTTGCGGAAGCAGTTGCGCGAGGTGTGGTTGCCGACGGGTGGCCAGCGCGGTGGACAAAGAAACCACTGGGGCTGGGGATAACGAGGAGTTCTCAACGGCTCGGAACTGGTAGCTGGTGCGGTGGCAGCCACTCAACAGCCCCGCCATCAGCAGAATTAATAGCACACAAAAGCTGTGGAGGGCACGAAGCATAAAACCACTGGTAGCGCGTTGAGAATGGTGTTGAAGATACCATCAGCCGCAACGAAGACCTCGACACTCACAATTTTTACCGGAACCAGCTGGCGTAGGTCTGGTAGTTGGCGGCCGTGCGCTTTAAGCCTTCGCGCTGCGCTTCCGTCACGGGCTTGATTTTTTTGGCGGGTACCCCGGCGTACAGAAACCCCGGCTCGCACACAAAATTTTCCAGCACCACGGCCCCAGCCGCAACAATGCAGCCCGTGCCCACCACGGCGTAGTCCATCACAATGGCGCCCATGCCAATGAGCACGTCATCCTCCACGGTGCAGCCGTGCACCAGCGCCCGGTGCCCAATGCTCACGCGGCTGCCGATGGTCAGCGGGGCCTTTTGGTAGGTGCAGTGCAGCACCGCGCCGTCCTGAATGTTGGTCTCGTCACCGATGCGAATGCTGTGCACGTCGCCGCGAATAACGGCGGTAAACCACACGGTGCACTTAGCGCCCAGCACCACATCGCCCACGATGGTGGCGTTATCGGCCACGAAACAATCGGCGGGAATGGTGGGCGAGATGCTGTGAACGGGGAGGATGAGAGGCATGGGCGTTGACTAAGGAAGACGCAGGGTAAAACCTTCGCGCCGGTTCGCCGCTAAATTAGCCCGATGGAAACCGATAACCCCACGCTGCCGCTCTTCACCGAAACGCAGGTCATGGGCCGCCATTGGTGGTGGCTGGCCCTGGTAATAGCCGCGCTGGGCTTTTTTCCCAGCCTGCTGATGCCCGAAACCGCGACGTTTTGGGTGCGCAGCGGCCCGGTTTTTATCGGCGCGGCGGCGGGCAGCCTGCTCTGGCTCATGCGCCTCGAAACCCGGATTGATGCCGCGGGCATTCACTACCGTTACTTGCCCCTGCTCAACCGCTGGCGGCACTGGCCCTGGACGGAATTCCGGCAGGTTCGTCCCCGTACCTACTCCCCGCTCGGCGATTTTGGCGGCTGGGGCATCCGAGGCTTCCCTGGCAACCTAGCTTACAATGTGTGGGGAGTACACGGCTTACAGCTGGTTTTTCAGAGCGGCGACCGGCTATTGCTAGGCACGCAGCGCCCAGAAGAGCTAGCCGCCACGCTGCAGGCGCTGGGCCGCCTATCGGGTTAATAGCCGCAGCTACGCCCCAATCAACCGTTTCCAAGTCCCTTTTTCCCAGTTATACTTAAGGGTGCTAGGCAACGCCTGCCAGAAATACTTGCTGGTTTCGACGGCGAAGCTGGGCTGCATGTAGCAGTTGATGGTGCAGCCTTCGCACTGCGGCAAGCGGCCTTCCAGCGCGGCCAAGCGCTGCGTTTCGGGCGCGTTATACAGGTCGTACAGCTTGCCATCGATGGGGAATTTCTGCTCGCCCAGGTGGTAGCAAGGCAGCACCAGCTCGTTGCTGGGCGAGATGACCAACGTGGTGCTGGCGGCCCGGCACACAGGCGCGGCCACGTGGTTGCCCCCGTCGCGCCGCAGCTGGATGAACGCCTCGTTCAAATACACGCCCTTGCGCTTGCCGAAAGCCGAGAGGTAATCCAACTCTTTGGGCGTGAGCTGCTCGCCGGTTTCCACGTCGCCGTATTCGAAAGCCGGGTTCAGAATGAGCACCAAGCCGTTGGGCTGGGCAATGTCGCGGTACACGGCTTCCAGGTCGGCCAGGTTTTTACGGAAAACGGTGAACAGAATGTCGGGGCGCTCGCCCAGCTCTTTGGCCACCCGGATGCTTTCGAGCACAAAATCGTAGCAGGCCACGCCGCGGCCTAGGTCGTGGGTGGCGCGGTCGGCCGAGTCGAGCGAGAAGTGGAGCATGTCGACCAGCCCGCGCAGCTTCTCGGCGTTTTTGGGGTAGAGCAGCCCGTTGGTAGTCACGGTGGTGATGAAGCCCAGCTGGCGGGCAAGGGCCACAAACTCGGGCAGCTGCCGGTGCAGCAACGGCTCGCCGCCGGTGAAGTCAATGACCGACACGCCCAGACGCTTGAGGTCGCGAAGGTTGCGGGTCACGTCTTCCAGCGTGATGTAGGGCGAAGGCTTTTCCCAGATGTCGCAAAACGCGCACTTCGCATTGCAGCGGTACGTGACGTAGTAATTGCACAACACAGGATGCTTGACGAGGCGCATGGTGGTAGCGTGGACTTTTAGTCCGCGCCTGAAGAAGGCGATAGGGCGGAACTGTCGCTCCGGGCGCGGACTAAAAGTCCGCGCTACAAAGCTAATGCGGCAGCTTGCCCCAGGCGGCGGGGTCCCATTGGCTGGGCGTGGCGGCCAGCGCTTCGGGCGTCGCGGCGCCGTAGTGCTCCTGGTAGTAGTTGCAAAAGCCCTTGAGCGGACAACGCGGGCAGTTGGGCTTGAGGAAAAAGCAAATTTGCTGCCCGTGCCAATAGTTGTGCTTGTGGAAGTTGAACAGCGTTTCGCCGTCGGCCGGCAGCAGCGCCAGCAGGACGGCGTGGGCCTTCTCCACCGACACCTTCGGCCCGAGAAACCCCACCCGCTGGGCCACCCGGTGCACGTGGGCATCAATGGGCAGCACGGGCTTGTGGTAGTTAAATAGCAGCAGCAGCGAAGCCGTCTTCAGGCCAATGCCTGGCATGTCGGTAAGCCAGGCCATGGCGCGCTCCAGGGGCCAGTCAGCCAGGAAATCCAAGTCGAACGGACCACCGGTTTCCGCCTGAATGCGCCGCAGGATTTCCTGAATGCGCGGCGCTTGAGTGTCGGGCCACCGCGTGGTTCGAATGGCGTGCGCCAGGTCGGCCGTGGGCGCGGCCAGGACGCCGGGCCAGTCGCCAAAGGCTTCCAGCATGCGGTCGTAGGCCAGCTCTTCGTCGGCGTGGGTGGTGCGATGCGAGAGCACCGTGGAGATGAGCTCGCGCATGGGCGTGCGGCGCGGCTCCGGCGGCAGGTGCCCGTAGAAGTGGTCGAGAATAACGTGGTCGGCCCAGGCTTTATCGGCCGCGGCAGAGGCGTAGGTAGCATCGGGTGAAGGCATGGCCGGTTGTACCCAACCGGGCCGGGCAAGGTTGCCTCGTCCATTGGCCAGTGCGCCCAAGACACAAAAAAACCGGCAGCCATCAGGCTGCCGGTTTTCTTAATTAAAGCAGAAGAATGGCTTAGAGCTGGCCACGCTTGGCAGCTTTCTGCATCTTCTCGTTGGCGAAGATGGCCACTTCTACGCGGCGGTTGGCGGCTTTGCCAGCGGCCGTGGTGTTGTCGGCCACGGGCTGGGTCGAGCCGTAGCCGGTCGACGTAATGCGAGCATCGTCGATGCCTTGGGCCGTGATTTCGTTGGCCACGGCTTGGGCGCGGCGCTCCGACAGGGGCTGGTTGATGGCGTCCGAACCGCTGGCGTCGGTGTGGCCTTCAATCACCACGTTGGTGTCGCCGTACTTCTTCAGGGTAGCGGCCAGTTGGTCGATGTTGCCAGCGGCTTCACCCGTTAGGGTAGCCGAGTTGGTGGCGAAAAGGATGCCCGAGGCAAAGGTGATTTTGATGCCTTCGCCCACGCGCTCCACTTTGGCGCCTTCCAGGTCGCGGCGCAACTCAGCGGCTTGCTTGTCCATGCGGCGGCCGATGAGGGCACCGCCCGCACCGCCCACAGCGGCACCAATGATGGCGCCCTTGGCAGTACCCGATTTGCCGCCGATGAGGCGACCAGCTACACCGCCCGCTACCGCACCACCCAAGCCGCCAATGAGGCCGCCTTTGAGGGTTTTGCTCATAGTGCCTTTGGGCTTGTCAGCCGAAACGGTAGTGCTTTGCGCCTGGGCGAAGTTGTTTACCAACAGCAGCAGGGCCAGCAGAAATGCAAATGACGAACGAAGAAATTTCATGTTTGAAAAAGGTTTTGGTAAAAATATGCCCGCAAATGCCAAAATAAGGGCATTGCGCCGGCAAGTACGCCATTTGCAACCACCTTGCCAAACTTTCGGCCAAGTGGGCTGCTGGTGCATTGCCAGTCCTGATGTGGCGTAAATCAGCTACAAAAAAACGGCCCTACTGCTGTAGTAGAGCCGTTTGGAGTGCCCTAACGCAGTGCATTGACCGGCGGTTCACTACTTTCTTTTGTTCCGGTAAGCGTCGTAACGGGCCGGGTTATCTTTTTTGTCTTTCTTACGGCCCAGCAGGCCACCGCCCACCACGCCCGCTGCGCCCCCAATGACGGCCCCTTTGCCGCCGCCAATCACGGCGCCCGTCACGGCACCCGCACCACCGCCAATGGCGGCGCCTTTGGCTTTATTGCTCCACCCCTTCTTGGGGGTTTGGGCCTGAGCCCCGGCAGCCAGGAAGAAGAACGTTATCAATAGCAGGAAAAACGATTTGAAGGCTTTCATATCAAATTCGGATTAAGGTTGATAAACCACGAGTCTTCAGCACTCGGTCTTGGGCCACAACCGGCAAGACGTTTTCCATCGAACCGACGGGGCCATGCTGCTCGTGACTACTGCCTTAAACGAACGCAAAGTTGTTGAGGTTGTAAACCGATAAGTGTGGCCTGGAGAGCCACAAAAAAGGCTGCCCGCTTGGGCAGCCTTTTCAATTTGCGGCGGGCTTTCCACGCTGGAAAGCCATACCGATAACATTTACAAGCGGCCTTGCTCGGCGGCTTTCTTCATCTTTTCGTTGGCGTAGATGGCAATTTCTACGCGACGGTTGGCTTGCTTGCCTTCGGCCGTGGCGTTGTCGGCAATGGGCTGGGTTGAGCCGTAGCCCTGGGTGGTGATGCGGCTAGACGACACGCCTTTGGCAATGGCCTCGGCGGCCACGGCCTGGGCGCGGCGCTCCGACAGGGGCTGGTTGATGGCGTCCGAGCCGCTGGCGTCCGTGTGGCCTTCTACGAGCACGTTGGTGTCGGGGTACTTCAGGAGCACAGCGGCCATCTTGTCGATTTCGCTAACCGAGGCCGGACGCAGCGTGGCGGCGTTGGTGTCGAAGAGGATGCCCGAATCGAAGGTGATTTTGATGCCTTCGCCCACGCGCTCCACTTTGGCGTTCTGCATGTCGCGCTGCAGGTCTTCGGCCTGCTTGTCCATCTTGCGGCCGATGACGGCGCCGGTCGCGCCACCCGCAGCGGCGCCCACAATGGCGCCAATGGCCGTGCCACGGGCACCGCCACCAATCACGCGGCCGAGGATAGCACCCGCCGCAGCGCCGCTACCAGCGCCAATCAAGCCGCCTTTGGTCGTTTTGCTCATGCCCGTTTTGCGAGCGCCAGTGCCGTTGTTGGTCGAAAGGTCAGGCTGGGTGGTGCTCCTGCCAGAGCCGCCACCGGCTTGCTGCGACGTCGCGCAGGAGCTGAAAAGCAGCACGAAAGCCATCAGCACAGAAAGAAGGGATTTGGGGGTGTTCATGAGGGGAATAAAAAATGGTGAGTCAATTTCCGGGCTTATACGGGAAAAACCCGCTCCGGTACCGGAAAGCGGGCTTTTCAAGAAGCGTGCCGAAAGTAAAAAGGCTCCTCTATAGGCGCTTACTGCACTTTGGTGGAGACGCGCCGCGCTTCCCGCTGCTCGGGGACGGCCACGGGCGCCGGCCGCAGCATGCCCAGCAATTGGGCCAGGCGCTGCTTGAGTTCGCGGCGGTCCACGATGAAGTCGAGGAAGCCGTGCTCCAACACAAATTCGGCGCTTTGGAAGCCCTTGGGCAGGTCTTTGCCGATGGTTTCCTTGATGACGCGCGGCCCGGCAAAGCCGATGAGGGCGCCCGGCTCGGCAATGTTGAAATCGCCCAGCATGGCAAACGACGCCGTGACGCCGCCCGTGGTGGGGTCGGTGAGCAGGCTCACGTAGGGCACGCCGGCTTCGGCCAGCAGGGCCAGCTTGGCCGAGGTTTTGGCCATTTGCATCAGCGAGTAGCCGGCTTCCATCATGCGGGCGCCGCCCGAGCGCGAAATCATCAGGAACGGCGTGCGTGTTTTGCGGGCGTGGTCGATGGCCCGGGCAATTTTTTCGCCCACCACCGAGCCCATTGAACCGCCAATGAACTTGAAGTCCATGGCGGCCACCACCAGCGGCTGCCCGCCCGACAGGCCGTAGGCCGTGCGCACGGCGTCTTTCAGGCCGGTGTTGTGTTCGGTGGCGGCAATGCGCTTGGGGTACTCTTTGGTGTCGACAAACCGCAACGGGTCGCCCGAGGTCAGGTCGGCGTCGAGTTCGGTGAAGTGGTTGTTGTCGAAGAGAAATTCAAAATAATCGGCGGCGTCGATGCGGTCGTGGTGGCTGCAATTGCCACACACAAAGAGAAGGCGCTTGTGCTCGGCCATGGTGGCCACGGTTTTGCACTCGGGGCACTTGTACCAGAGGCCGTCGGGCGTCTCTTTTTTCTGCTCGGTAGGGGTAACGATGCCCTTTTCTACGCGCTTGAACCAGGCCATATATGAGAAGGTGTGAGTAGCTGGGAGCTAGTAGTTGGAAGTAAACGGTAGGGTCAAAAGTAAGGAATAGTCGGGGCTGAAGCCGAAAAGCCGTTCGCGGAGCCTGCGGCGGTTCCGGTTTCGTTGGCCGCCGCAGGCTTTTACGCCAACGTAATTGAATGGTCGAGGTATACGTTTTGGATAGCATTCAGCAGGTCCACGCCGTCGGCAAAGGAGCGCTGAAAGGCTTTGCGGCCCGAAATAAGCCCTTGTCCGCCCGCGCGCTTGTTGATGATGGCCATCCGGATGACGTCTTCGCGGTCGGTGGCGCCGCGGCTTTCGCCGCCCGAGTTGATGAGGCCAATGCGGCCGGCGTAGCAGTTCAGCACCTGGTAGCGGGCGAGGTCGATGGGGTGCTCGGTGGCGAGCTTGTCGTACATCGAGGGAAAGATTTTGCCGAATTTCAGGGCCGAAAAACCGCCGTTGTTCGCCGCCATCTTCTGCTTGATGATGTCGGCGCCCATGCTCACGCCCAGGTGGTTGGCCTGGCCGGTGAGGTCGGCGGCCACGTGGTAGTCGGTTTTCTCGGTTTTGAAGGCGTTGTTGCGGGTGTAGCACCACAGCACGGTGGCCATGCCCAGCCGGTGGGCTTCTTCGAACGCTTGGGTTACGTCCCCAATCTGGCGGTTGCTCTCCTCCGAGCCGAAGTAAATGGTGGCGCCCACGGCGGTGGCGCCCATGTCCCAGGCCTGCCGCACCGAGCCGAACATGATTTGGTCGAACTTATTGGGGTAAGTCAGCAGCTCGTTGTGGTTGATTTTGACGATGAACGGGATTTTGTGGGCATATTGCCGGGCCACCGCGCCGAAGCTGCCAAAGGTGGTGGTCACGGCGTTGCAGCCGCCTTCGGTGGCCAGCTTCAGGATGTTTTCGGGGTCGAAATACACGGGGTTGGGCCCAAACGCCGAGCCAGCCGTGTGCTCCACGCCTTGGTCGACGGGCAGAATGCTCAGGTAGCCGGTGCCGGCCAGGCGGCCGTGGTTGTAGAGCGCGCCCAGGCTCCGCAACACTTGCGGCGGGCGGCTGCCGGGCACGAAGCAGCGGTCCAGGAAGTCGGGGCCGGGCGCGTGAATCAGGTCTTTGCCAACCACGCATTCGTGGCTCAGCAGGGCTTCGTTTTCGGAACTCAGGGCGAGGGAAGCAGCCATGGAAGAGGTGCGGGCGGGTGGTTTCGGTGGGGGCAGCCCCAGCCGGGAAGGCGAACAAAGATAGACCGAAAAATGCGGCACAATTGGCCTGCGGACGAGCTAAGCGCGTGCCAAGCACTACCTTGTCACGGCAAAGCGCCCGGACTGTCCGGCCGCCCATCCCCCAGCATTTCTCCTCCTTACGCCTCGCCCGTGAAAAGACTTTCCCCTACCCTGCTGGCTTTGTCGCTGCTGGCGGCCCCTGTGCTGAACAGCTGCGTGACGGCCAAGAAATACGACGACCTGAGCGCCCGCCAAAAAGCCGACGCCGAAGGCAAAGCAACCGCCGAGAGCCAGTATCGCAACGCCACCGCCGAGCTGAAAAAAGCTTCCGACGAACTGGCCCAGCTGCGCCTCACCCAAAAGCGCCTCGTGACCGACTCTGCCGAAACCGGCGCGGCTTACCGCAAAACCCGCAGCCTCTACAACGAGCTGAACAACAGCTACGACAAGCTTCTCAGGAACAGCGACCGGGAACTGGCCAACAAGTCGTCGGACTACAACAAAGTGGCCCAGGACCTGGCCCGTCGCGAAGCCGAACTGGGCGCCCTCGACAACTCCCTGCAAAAGAGCAAAGCCGACAACGACCGCCTGGCTGCTGACCTCAAAGTGCGCGAAGCCCGCCTCACGGAGCTCACCAAAGCCCTGGCCGACAAAGACCAGGCCGTAACGGACCTGAAAGCGCGCGTGAGCAAAGCCCTGCTCAGCTTCAACAGCAGCGACTTGCAGGTGAAGCTGAAGGACGGCAAAGTGTACGTGTCGCTCTCCGAGCAATTGCTGTTCAAATCGGGCTCGACCAAAGTGGACCCCAAAGGCCAGGAAGCCCTGAAAAAGCTGGCCACCGTGCTGCAAGAGCAAAAAGATGTGAACGTGGTGGTGGAAGGCCACACCGACTCCGTGCCCATTGTGCGCGGCACCGCCGGCCTCACCGACAACTGGGACCTGAGCGCCCTGCGGGCCACTGAAATTGCCCGCCTGCTCACCACGGCCGGCGTGACCCCGGCCCGGATTACGGCTTCGGGCCGCAGCCAGTACGTGCCCGTGGCCGCCAACGACACCCCCGCCAACAAGGCCATGAACCGCCGCACCGAAATTATTTTGACGCCGAAGTTGGACGAGCTATTCCAGATTCTGGGCAGCAACTCGGCCGCGCCGGCCGCGGCTACCGGCAAATAATTTTTGCATGACGCACAGCGGGTTATATATATTTCCAGCAAAGGTTACTACCTTCATTTGCTGGCAATAATTCATCCATCTACCCCTCCTTTCCGTCGTGCGTATGCGCCTGCCTTTCCTCCTTCGCAGCCTGGTTCTTTTACTTTGCTGTAGCGCACACGCCTTTGTTGCGCGCGCCACTCATGCGCTGGGCGCCGAGATAAACTACAGCTACGCCGGGACAGCGACGAATCCAAACGAGTACCGCATCACAGTCCGGCAATTCAAAGACACTTCGTCTCTAATCGGCGACGACTATGTTGATTTGACCTGTGGCAAGAATGACTGTGGCAATACCTTGCCGGGAAGCTTCATCACAAGGCTGCTACGCACTAGCATCACGCCGATGGCTAGCAGTTGCGCGGTTGGGGGCGGGGCTGCTGGAGGAATTATGTACGAAATCAGGACTTTTGAAGGCACCGTGCAGCTGCCCCCCGCCCTCTGGACATTCAGTGTCAATTTTGAGAACCGGCCAAGTGGATTGATTAACATTAATCAAGCGTTCGACCAATCTCTGTACGTGCAGGCCCTACTGGACAACACTGCGGGCCTGGTCAACTCCTCGCCTCGGTTCACCAACAGCCGCCTTATTCAGATATCGGGCACGCAGGCGCAACGCTACAGCGTGAATGCTTTCGACAGCGAAGGCGACTCGTTAACGTATCAATTGGTGAGGTCTTTTTCGAGGCCGGCATTCAGCGCCCAGTGCGCTGCTCCCACCCCTGGGGTCATTGCCCCGCATTTCCAACTCGACGCCGCTACGGGAGAACTCGCTACCATCCCGTCGGTGGCATTGCAACAAGGCCGCTACGTTTTGGCAGCGCGGGTAGATGAATACCGCCGCATCAACGGAACCTGGCAGCAAATCGGGAGCATCACCCGCGACGTAATTTATTCGGTGGTAGCCGGCACCAACCAGGTTCCGGTATTCACCCGCGTGGCGCCCACCGGAAACCCCAACGCGCAACTGCTGGGCCAAACCATTCCCGTCAATCCCGGCCAAACGGTTTCGTTCACGCTCACTGCCACCGACCCCGACGCTGGGCAGGTGCTCACCTTGGGCAGCGACGCAGCGGGCATAGTGCCGGGCGCCGCCTTTCAAAGCCAGGGCAACGGCCAAGGGGTGTTCACCTGGCAGGTACCAAATGCGTTGCCAGAAGGCCGGTACGCGCTTACGGCTTCGGCCACGGACAATGCCTGCCCGGTCTACGGCTCCGGCGTGGTGACTTTGCCTTTCCTGGTCACCCGGCAGGTGTTGGGCACGCGCTCGCGCCAGCCGTTGGCGCAGCTCCCGCATCCGGTGCCTTTTCAGGACGAGGTGCGTTTTCAACTGGTCGGCGCAGGCCCGCAAACCGTGCTCATCGTGGACGAACTGGGACGCACGGTGCAGCAGCTCACCTCCGCGCCCGACGGCCGCGTGGTGTGGCGGCCCGCCGCTAGCGTGGCAGCCGGCTTGTACTTCGCCCGCAACCTGAGCGGCACCCAAAGCGCCCGGCTGGCCTACAAGGGCCAGTAGCGAGCTTGCTTCCCATAAGTTTCAAAATAAAAAGGCCTCCCCATAGTTCGGGGAGGCCTTTTTTAGCATCAGAGAAGAGTCGCTCCGTTAGGGCAGCGTCACGTTGACGCGGACGAAGTAGTAGGCGCCGGTGAAACCGAATTGGTTGGCCGGGTACACGAAACGGCCACGGTTGGTGTTGTCGAGCGTCGAGATGTAGCTCTGGTTGGGGTCGGCCGAGAAGTTGAACTCGTTGTTGCGCGGGTTCTGGATGAACTTGTCGGGGTAGACGTTGAAGAGGTTGCTGGCCCCCACCGTCAGGCCCACTTGCTTAATGAGCTGGGCGCTGAACGTGAGGTCGGTAATCCATTTGGCCGCGAAGGTCTGGTCGAGGAAAGAACGGGCCGGGTCGGCGTCTTTGAACTGGATTTCGCCAAAGCGCACGGTGCGGGCTTCAATGCTGAAGATGCCGTAGCCGTAGTTGGCCGACAAGTTGACTTTCGAGCGCGGGTTGCCGTTTTCGAGGCGGGTGCGCTGCTGGCGGTCGAAGAGCGTGTTTTGCAGGTTGCCGGTGCCCACGGTCTGGTCGTTGTTGATGGTCGTCGAGGAGCTGTTGAAGCTGCGCACCACGGTTTCGTTGAGGTTGGCGGCCGCCGTGAGGGTCAGGCGGCTTTTTGGGCCCAGGGTCAGGCGCTCGTTGGCCACGATGTCGAGGCCGCGGGTGCGGGTGTTCACGGCGTTGGCGAAGAACTGCACGCGGCTCACGTCGCGGCCGTCCAGAATCTGGTCCACAATGGTGACCGGGGGAGCCCCCACGGCGTTGGTCTTGGCAAATTGCGACGACAGCACAATGCGGTCGGCAATGTCAATCAGGTAGGCGTCCACCGTCAGGGTGATGGTGCGGGCCACGCGGGCGGTGAGGCCGGCGCCGTAGTTGGTGGAAGTTTCCTGCTTGAGCGGGGCCACGCCGAAGCCCTGCTGGCCCGCGCCCCCGGGCGTGAAGGAGTTGCGCACAATCGGGTTGTCGTTGTTCACGGTAAGCACCTGGTTGGGCAGGCCGCTCACAAACTGGGTGCTCGTGTTGGTGAAATAGCGCTGCTGCAGCGAGGGAGCCCGGAAGCCGTTGCCAACAGAACCGCGTAGCGCCAACCCGTCGATGATGCTGAAGCGAGCGGCCACTTGGCCGCTGAAGTTGCCGCCAAAGTCGCTGTAGTTTTCGGCCCGGCCAGCAGCGCGCAGCAACAGCTTCTCGGTGATGTCGCTCTCCAAATCCACGTAGCCGGCCACGTTGGTGCGGCTTCTGTCCACTTCGTCCTGGGGCTGATAGCCCGGAAACACCTGGGCACCCGCTGCGGCCGGGCCAAAGACGGGGAAGCCGGCGGCCGTAAAGCCCGTTACTACCCGCCGGCCGCCGTTGATGTACGAAGCGTATTCGCCCCGGCCCAACTGGAAGTTATCGACGCGAAACTCGCCACCAAAAGCCACGTTCAACGTTGCCAAGGGCCCCAGGCCGGTGAACTTGCGCGAGAAGCCCAGGTTGGTGGTGTTTTGCCGAAAAGCCAGACGCCCGGCGTAGAAGCTGGTGGGGTTGAGAGTAACGCCCTGCGGCAGCGAGGCATTGACGGTGCCGTCGATGTCGTAGCGCAGCTCGTTGCGGCCGAAGGTGTTGCTCAGGTCGGCCGCAAAGCCGAAAACCGACCGGCGCAGGCCCACAATGGCCGACTGGTCGTAGATGGTGGTGTTGATGAAGGGCAGGAAGCCGTTGGGAAACAGCGCCAGGTCGCTTTGGGCGGGTTGGGACGGCAGGCGGTTGAAGCCCGGCCCCCGGCCGGTGCGGTACGACGCGCCCGCCGCCACGTACAGCTCGAAGCCCTGGCCCAGGCGGTAGCCGCCGTTCAAAAACCCGCCGAAGTTGCGCGACGCCGACTGCCCCACCCGGATGTCGACGCGGTTGAAGCCGTTGGCCGCCACCAGAGCGTCATCTTGGGCTTTCAGGTCGCGGCGCAGCTGTTCGGTGTTGGCCGTGGCCGGGTAGTTGCCGCCGTTGCTGCCCAGGTAAATCAGGGGCGAAGTATCGGGCAAGGCGCGGTTAACGTAGCCGCGGTTCAGAAACTGCCCGCTCAAGTCCAGGAAGCCGCGCTTGTTCAGGCCGATGCCCACGTTGAAATCGACTTGCTGGGTTTTGCCGTCGCTTTCCACCGTCTGGCCGTAGAGGGCGCTGGTGCTCACGCCGGTCGAGTCGTCTTTCAGCTGAATGTTAATCACGCCCGCAATGGCGTCGGAGCCGTAGAGGGCCGCTGCGCCCTCCCGCAGCACCTCGATGCGCTTAATGCTGGCCGTGGGAATCACGTTCAGGTCGGTGCCCACCGAGCCGCGACCCACCGTCCCGTTGATGTTCACCAGCGCCTGGCTGTGGCGGCGCTTGCCATTTACGAGCACCAGCACCTGGTCGGGGCCGAGGCCGCGCAGGCTGGCCGGGTCCACAAAGTCGGTGCCGTCGGAGATGGATTGGCGCGACGACTGAAACGAGGGCGCCACGAACGACAATACCTGCGTCACGTCGGTTTGGGCAAACGCCTTGATTTCGCGGGCCGAAATCACGTCAACGGGCGCCGTGGTGAGGATGTTGGAGCGGCCCTCCGTGGCGCGCGAGCCCGTCACCACCACTTCGTTCAGGTCCTGCGCGGCGGCCACGAGGCGCACCTCCACGCTGGTGCGGCCGTTCAACGGAATTTGCTGCGTGGCAAAGCCAATGGCCTGGACGGTGAGCGTGGCTTGCGGCGACACGGACAGCGAGAATTCGCCGGTGCTGCCGGTGCTGGTGCCGTTGCTGGTGCCGCGCTCCAGTACCGTGGAGCCGGGCAGGGCCTCGCCCGCCGCGCCCACTACCCGGCCACTGACCGTAATTTTTTGGGCAGTAGCCGAGAAACCGGCCAGCATCAGCAAGACCAGAAGTATTAGGTTTTTCATAAAATGGTTGGTTGGTGAGAAATGATAAGAAATGGTAGCAAAGCACAACCCAAGCTGCACCAGTTGCGCAAAAGGGCGTACGCGTCCAAGCCAAGCGCTTGGCTTGATAGACTTGACTGTCAAGAAAATAGGGGGAACAGTTTTTATTGCAGCTTCGCGCTTAGCGGCAGCAACAACTGCCGGCTTTGGGGCAACAACAACACGACCTGCAGGCGGCGGACAAACGCATAAAAAGACACTGTTGCCACAAGCTTACAACATCTCGGGCAAAACGCCAACCAATCACCTACTTTATTGGCTGATGCGATGGCTGCCCCCAACTACGCCAGCGGCGGCCCGGCAGCCACTTCTGTGCGGTACCCGCCCAGCTCAAGCAGCACCCTGGAGTGTCCCAGCCAGGTCACGCGCAGGGCAGCGGCCAGCACGGGAGCGGCCAGCGCCGCAACATCGGTGCGGAAAGGACCTGGCGGCGCTTTGGGCTCCTGCTCTTCCTTGCCAAACAGGAGGCGTTTCAGCATGCCCCGCAGCCAAAGGGCGGACTGAAGGTGTTGGGAATGGCGTTCTGTCACTCCTTTTCGACGTGACGGGGCTGCAGTTGCGTGCGTTGAACTGATGGCGATTGCCCAAAGCAGCGCCGATACCCGGCCAAGACGCGTCGGAAACCCGAATATGTTGGCGGGTTTAGCGCAACCGGTAAGCCAGCCCCAGGCGCACCGTGCGGGAGTACACATTGCGGTCGGCGCCGGTCAAGCCCCTTTGGTACGAGAGCAGGCCGTGCGAGTAGCTGGCGTTGGCGCCCAGCCGGCCATACCACACGGTGGCGTCGGCACGCAGGCGGGCATCGACTTGGTTGTCGATAAGGGAGGCTGAGTTGATGCTCCAGGCGGTGCTGCCATTGTAGGTACCGCTGCCTTTTGTGCGAAAGCCGTACACGTAGGCGGCTTCTGGTCCCACCGACGCATCCAACCGCACCGCCCCAGTCCCAAAGCGGTGGCCTACACCCAGAAAAGCCGTTACCTGCTGGCTTTGCAGCGCAATGCTGCCCGTGGCCCGATAAGTCTGAATGCTACTGCTGAGGTACGGAGCCGAGAGGACCTCCCGCACATCGCTCCAGCTGCGCAGCCGTTCGTAGCCCAGGTCGAGGGCCAACAACCCCTCGCTTGCGCCCACGCGCTGCAGCCGGGCGCCCACCGAGAAGCCCGTGCCCAGCCGGCTGCCATACGGTCTGTTAGCGAGGCCAAAGCCGGGAAGTCCCCATTCATAAAGGCTGGTAGCGCTTACGGCATCAGCGCCGCCAAAGGCCAAGAGGCCGAGCCCAGCGCGGCCCACAAGTTCGGTGTGCTGGGCTGCGGCCGGCAAGGCCAAAGCCAGAACTGGCAGGAGTAGTACACGCTTCATCAGGCA
>NZ_DASVSI010000130.1:0-17918 GCF_036388155.1 Hymenobacter sp.
AAATCGAACTGTTTAACCCGCGCTGGGGCCTTGTCCGAGAGCTGAATGCTCACGATTTCCGACTCCGAGTTGGGATTGGCTGTCAGGTAAAGCGTCTTGGTGCCTTTGGTGCCTTTGGTGAGGTCGTAGGTTTTGTCGCGGGTGATGCCCGACACGAGGAAGCGCTTGGCAAACGAAATACCCGACGCCCCGTCCAAATACACCATGTTGTACACCAGGCGGTCGTCGTTCTTATTGTACACGCCCACGTGCAGCACGTCCTTGCCCACAAAGGTTTTTTCGGCAATTTTCGTGACCATGAACGTGCCGTCGCGCTTGATGGCGATGATGTCGTCCAGGTCCGAGCAGTCGCAGATGGTGACGGCGTTTTCGTCCTTTTTCAGGCCGTAGCCCACAAAACCGTCGGCGTAGTTCACGTACAGCTTCTGGTTGGCAATGGCCACTTTCTGGGCCGTTACCACGTCGAAGGTGCGCAACTGCGTCTTGCGCTCGCGGCCGGCGCCGTATTTCTTCAGTAGCCCTTCGAAATAGTGAATGGCGTAGCGCGTCAGGTTGGCGAGGTGGTCGGCCACTTCGGCCAGCTCGGCCTCGAGTTTCTGGATGTATTCGTCGGCTTTGAAACCGTCAAATTTCGAGATACGCTTGATGCGAATTTCGGTCAGACGCGTCAGGTCGTCTTCCTCGATGGGGCGGCGGAGCACAATGCGCGAGTCGTCGGCCTTGGCCTTCTCCCCTTCTATGCGCACGAACTTCTTCAGGCCCTTGTCAATCGTTTCGAGAATCTCGGCCCACGTTTCGCACTCCTCAATTTTGCGGTAAATGCGGTTTTCAATGAAGATTTTCTCCAGCGAGGCGTTATGCCACTTTTCCCACAGCTCGTCCTGGCGGATTTCCAGCTCGCGCTCCAGCAGGCGCACCGTGGCTTTGGTGCTTTGGCGCAGCACGTCTTCCACGCCCACAAAACGGGGCTTGTCGCCGATGATGACGCAGGTATTGGGCGAGATGCTGATTTCGCAGTCGGTGAAGGCGTACAGCGCGTCCATGGTCAGGTCGGGCGAGACGCCGGCGGGCAGCTGCACCTGGATTTCCACGTCAGCGGCCGTGTTGTCGACCACTTTCTTAATCTTGATTTTGTTGGCTTCCGAGGCCTTCACGATGCTTTCCATGAGCGCCGTGGTGGTGGAGCCATAAGGAATGTCGCGGATGACGAGCAGCGTTTTGTCGACCTTCTCGATGGTGGCGCGCAGGCGGATTTTGGAGCCGCGCATGCCCGAGTTGTAGTTGCTCACGTCGCAGAGGCCGCCGGTCGAGAAGTCCGGAAACAGCTGCACTTCCTTGCCCCGCAGCACGTCGATGCTGGCCTTGCACAGCTCGCGGAAGTTGTGGGGCATAATCTTGGTGCTCAGGCCCACGGCAATGCCTTCCACGCCCTGCGCGAGCAGCAGCGGAAACTTGACCGGCAGCGTGGTGGGCTCGCGCTTGCGGCCGTCGTAGCTCAGCTGCCACTCGGTGGTGTCGGGGTTGAACACCACGTCGAGGGCAAACTTGCTCAGGCGGGCCTCGATGTAACGGGGGGCCGCCGCACCGTCGCCGGTGCGCACGTCGCCCCAGTTGCCCTGGGTTTCGATGAGCAAGTCTTTCTGGCCGAGGTTCACCATGGCGTCGCCGATGCTGGCGTCGCCGTGCGGGTGGTACTGCATGGTCTGGCCGATGACGTTGGCCACTTTGTTGAAGCGGCCGTCGTCCATCTCCTTCATGGCGTGCAGAATGCGCCGCTGCACGGGCTTGAGGCCGTCTTCAATGGCCGGCACGGCCCGCTCCAGAATAACGTACGAGGCATAGTCCAGAAACCAGTTCTGGTACATGCCCTTCACCGTGGCCACGTCGTGAATGGTTTCGCCGGGCGCAAACTTGGGCTCTTCCTCGGTTTCGGGTTCGGGCACGGTATCGGCGGCCACGTGCACGGTGGGCAGGGCGCCAAACAAGTCGCTGCTCACCGCCACAGTCACGTCAGACTCCGGGGCGGCTTGGTCAGCAAAACCGGCTTCTTCTTCAGCGTCAGCCGCCGCGTTGGGCGAAAAAGCCGTGAGGTCAAAATCTACCGAGTCGCCGGGCTGGAGATAGTTTTGGTCGGGAGCGTCGGAAGCAGGAGTATCGAGAGTAGCCACTGGAAAACGAGAGAGGTCGGCGGAGTGCCGTCAAAAATACCGGAAACAGCGCGGAGCGCAACAAAATACAATGGTAACCGAAGACAAAAGGTTCCCAAAATATTTAGCCCATTCGATTTACATCAAACCGATAGCAGAAGACGATTATCTGTCTTAACAACCCAAATTACCGTAATTATTGTCGATTTTCAAGCTAATTAAAATAGTTTGTTGCGCTAAATATTGGCAAGGTTCAAGCTCGGCATTAGGCTGCGAAGAATCCAAACGAAAAAAGCCCGCACCAATGGCGCGGGCTTTTCCGTGGAATTTGCCGACCAGTCTACCCCTGGCCGGCGGTTCAAACCTACACAAAAAAATAATCATCCCCAAACAACAAACATTAAATCCCTTCTATTTATGATGCTTCAAATGAAGCTTATCGCGGCTGTTGTCGCTGAATTTTACTTACTTTTAGCTCAATGGACGAAGCTATTCCTGCGTGCTACATACAGCCGCGGTATGTAACGGAAATAAGAGCAAAAGCCCCAACCGGAGGGTTCGGCTGGGGCTTATGCTCTTATTTCAGCACGCTGACGACGGCCGTTTAAGCCAGGTCTTCTTCAAGGACTTCGGCCACCGGGAGCACGTCGGAAGTGATGAGGTCTTTTTCCAGGCGTAGATTGTCGATGATGAATTCCTGCCGGGCGGGCGTGTTTTTGCCCATGTAATAGGTCAGCACCTGCTGGATGCTGCGGTCCGACTGCAGGATGACGGGCTCGAGCTTGATGTTTTCGCCGATAAACTTGCCGAACTCCTCCGGCGAAATCTCGCCCAAGCCTTTAAAGCGCGTGATTTCGGGGTTGCGGCCCAGCTTGCGCATGGCGTTCTGTTTTTCCTGCTCGTTGTAGCAATAGATGGTTTCCTTCTTGTTGCGCACCCGGAAAAGCGGCGTTTCCAAGATAAACACGTGGCCGTTGCGCACCAGGTCGGGGAAGAACTGCAGGAAGAACGTGAGCAGCAGCAGGCGGATGTGCATGCCGTCGACGTCGGCGTCGGTGGCCACCACCACGCGGTTGTAGCGCAGGTGCTCGATGCCTTCCTCGATGTTGAGCGCGTGCTGGAGCAGGTTGAGCTCTTCGTTCTCGTACACGATTTTCTTTTTCAGCCCAAAGCAGTTCAGCGGCTTGCCGCGCAGGCTAAAGACGGCCTCCAGCTCCACGTTGCGGCTCTTGGTGATGCTGCCCGAAGCCGAGTCACCCTCGGTGATGAAGAGCGTGGTGAGCAGCTCTTTTTCGGCGCCGTCCTTGGCGTTTTCGCCCAGGTGGAAGCGGCAGTCGCGCAGCTTGCGGTTGTGCAGGTTAGCCTTTTTAGCGCGCTGATTGGCTAGCTTTTTCACGCCGGCCATGTCCTTGCGCTCCCGCTCGCTCTGCTCGATGCGCTTGCGCAGGTCCTCCGCTACTTTCGGATTTTTGTGCAGGTAATTGTCGAGGTTGTCTTTGACAAAATCGACGATGAAGCCGCGCACCGTGGGGCCGTCCTCGCCCATGTTCACCGAGCCCAGCTTGGTCTTGGTCTGGCTTTCGAACACGGGCTCCTGCACCCGCACCGAAATGGCCGCAATGATGCTGGCCCGGATGTCGGCAGCGTCATAATCCTTCTTGTAGAACTCGCGCACGGCTTTAACCACTGCTTCACGGAAAGCCGCTAAGTGCGTACCTCCCTGCGTGGTATACTGGCCGTTGACGAACGAGTAGTACTCCTCGCCGTAGTCGTTGCCGTGCGTCATGGCCATCTCAATGTCTGGCCCTTTCAGGTGGATGATGGGGTAGCGGATGTGCTCCACGTCGGCCTTGCGGGCGAGCAAATCGAGCAGGCCGTTTTCGGAGTAGTACTTCTGACCGTTGAAGTTGATGGTCAGGCCCGCGTTGAGGTAGACGTAGTTCCAGATTTGATTTTCGAGGTACTCCGGGATGAAGCGGTAGTTCTTGAAAATTGTGTCGTCGGGCTGGAACACGACCAAGGTGCCGTTGCGCTGGCTGGTTTTTTGGGGCTTGGGGTCGCTCACGAGCTTGCCCTGGGCAAACTCGGCCGACTTCATCACGCCTTCGCGCACGCTTTGCACCAGGAAGTAGCCGCTGAGCGCGTTCACCGCTTTGGTACCTACGCCGTTCAGGCCCACAGACTTCTGGAAAACCTTGGAGTCGTACTTGCCGCCGGTGTTGATTTTGCTCACCACGTCGACCACCTTGCCCAGGGGAATGCCCCGGCCGTAGTCGCGCACCTGCACCTTAGAATCGGAAATCTTGATGTCGATGGTGCGGCCGTGGCCCATGACGTGTTCGTCGATGCAGTTGTCGACCACTTCCTTTACCAATACGTAGATGCCGTCGTCGTAAGCAGAGCCGTCGCCCAGTTTGCCGATGTACATGCCCGGTCGCAAACGGATGTGCTCGCGCCAATCGAGCGAGCGAATGCTGTCTTCGTTGTAGCCGTGGTCGGCGGCTTTGACGGTCGGTTCTGAGACTTCGGTAAGTAGTTCGTCGTTCATGGGGACAACTGTTCTCCAGTTTTGTGGTAAAATAACGCACAAATCGGCGGCAGGCCAAGAAATACTGCCAGCTTCTTTAGCACGTCTTCACTAATTGCATTAGTTTTTCAACGCCGCCGGGCCGGCCAGAGTTCATTCAAACGTGGCTCTTTTGGCCCAGTGGCCCCTCTCCTCTTCTCACCTCATTGGTAATCGTCTGACTTCATGTTTCCTCCCCTCATTACTCGCGGCACTCCGCGTGCCCACGCCACCCAACAAAACAGCGCGGCATCGGAAGCCAAGCTGGCGCCGGTGGTGCACTACACCTTGCTCCTGGTGGGGCTTTCGTTGCTCGTGTTCGTGCTCAGTCGCCTCGACGGCATCTTGCTGCCGCTGTTTTTTGCGGCGCTGCTGGCCACCTTGCTCCTGCCGTTGGTGAGCAAGTTGGAAAGCCGAAAATGGCCGCGGGTGCTGGCCATCATCGTGGCCATACTGCTCCTGGTGGGCGGCATTGCGGGCCTCATCATTCTATTCGGCACCCAAATCATGGACTTGCGGGCCGAATTGCCGCTCATTCAGCAAAAGCTGGTGGTTTTCTTCGACCAGGGCCAGCAGTGGCTGCACGACCGGTTTGGCATGCGCGTGATGAGCAAGGACGAGATAATTGACTCGTCGCTGAGCTCGGCCAAGAAGTCGGCGGGCGGCTTTCTGGGCAGCACCATCAGCACCACGGCGGGCGTGCTGAGCGTGGTGACGCTGATTCCCATTTACATTTTCTGCTTTCTGTACTACCGCGACCACATGCGGCAGTTCATGTTCCGGTTTGTGGCGCCCGACCGCCGCACCAGCGTGCTGCACACCATGGACAGCATTCAGAGCGTGGTGCAGGCCTACATTTCGGGCCTGCTCACGGTGATTGTGATTGTGTCGGTGCTGAACGGCATTGGGCTGCTGCTGCTCAACGTCAAGTTTGCCATCTTCTTTGCCATTTTCGCGTCGGTGCTGGCCGTTATTCCCTACATCGGCATCATGGTGGGGGCCACCATTCCGGCATTGATTACGCTGGTCGAAACGGGCTCGCCGGGCAAGGCGGCGGCGGTTGTGGGCGTGTTTGTGCTGGTGCAGTTCCTGGAAGGCAACTTCATCACGCCCATGATTACGGGCTCGAAAGTGAGCATCAATCCCATGGCGGCCATCATTGCCCTGATTTTGGGCGGCGAGCTGTGGGGCACGCCGGGTATGATTTTGAGCATTCCGCTGGTGGCCGTCATCAAGGTGGTGCTGGACGCCAACAAGTCGACCGAGCCCTGGGGCTTTTTGCTGGGCGACGTGACCGACGGCGAAGACACCAAAAAGGACCGGTCGGACAACAAACCGAGCGTGCTGGGCAAAGCCTGGCACATGCTCAAGCGCATTTAACGGCGGGAGCTAGCCCGTATTTTTTGCAACCACTTGGCGGGCATTGCAGTATAGATAGGCACAACCTTTCTTCCACTAAAACTTTCTTCCGTTATGGCCACGCCAAATGAGAACACCGCCCGCGCTTACAACGACCTCGTTGAAATCAACAAAACCGGCGCCAAAGGCTACCAAGAAGCCGCCGAAGGCGTAAGCAACCCCCAATTGAAATCGGAATTGAGCCGCCTCTCGCAGCAGCGCGCCCAGTTTGCTTCGGAACTGACGTCGCAGGCCAGCCAATATGGCCTGAATGTGACGGACGGCAACACCGTGGAAGGTGTGCTGACGGACGCCGCCGCCGCCGTGCACCACGGCTGGATAAACATCAAATCAGCCATCACTGGCCAAAGCGATACCGCCATTCTGGGCGAGTGCGAAACCGGGGACTCGGTAGCCCTGAAAGCCTACGAAACCGCGCTCTCGGCTGACTTACCGATGCAGGCCAAGAGCATCATCGAGCAGCAGCGCAGCGAGATTCTGAACGCCAAGAACATGGTAACCCAGATGAAAGGCCAGGTGAAATAATGGTTAATGGTCAACGGTTAGTGGTCAATAAACTGCTTGCTACTACCCTTTAAACACTAGCCGCTAATCATTAAAAAAGGCAGCCCTGCGGGCTGCCTTTTTTGTGCAACCTTCTGCCGGGCTAAATTTGTTAGCTTTCCGACCGACCACCTTCCCGCGCCGCTACTTGTACGCCATCATCGACCTTGAGACCACCGGCGGGCAGCCCACCCAGGACCGCATCACCGAAATCGCCATCTACATTCACGACGGCGAGAAAATCGTGGACGAGTACGCCACGCTGCTGAACCCCGGGCGCGCGATTCCGCCCTTTATCACGCAGCTCACGGGCATTACCAACGACATGGTGAGCGACGCGCCCAAGTTCCATGAGGTGGCCCGCAAGGTGGTGGAGATGACCGAAGGCTGCGTGTTTGTGGCCCACAACGTGCGCTTCGACTACTCGTTTCTGAAAAAGGAATTTGCCGACCTGGGCTACAACTACTCGCGCAAGACGCTGTGCACCGTGCGCCTGAGCCGCTCGCTCATTCCGGGCCAGCCGAGCTACAGCCTCGGCAAGCTGTGCCAGAACATTGGCATTCCGCTGGAAAACCGGCACCGCGCCGCCGGCGACGCGCACGCCACCGCCGTGCTGTTTGGCCGCCTGCTGAAGATTACGCAGGACAGCGAAACCGTGCCGCACGGCACCGACACCAGCCACACCCTGGCCCGCGTGGACGCGCTGGCCCCCGCCGGCCGCCGGCCCGATGGCACCAAAAGTCCCAAGCCCAAGCGCGTGGCCGCCATGCAGGAGGCCATCCGCACGGCGCTCATTCCGCCGCTGGTGTCGCCGGAACTGGTGGCCAGCCTGCCCCAGGCCACGGGCGTGTACTACTTCCACAACAAGGCCGGCGAGGTGATTTACGTGGGCAAGTCCATCAACATCTACAAGCGCATTCAGCAGCACTTTGCCGTGGACGTGAAGTCGCGCAAGAGCCTGGAGTTCAAGAATTCCATTGCCGACATTACCTGGGAGCTGACCGGCTCGGAGCTGGTGGCCCTGTTGTACGAGTCGCACCTCATTAAGCAACTCAAGCCGGCCTACAATCGGGCCCAGCGGCGCTCGGTGTTTCCGGCCGGCATCTATTTGCGGGTTGATGAACAAGGGTACAAGCGCCTCGCCTACGGCCGGGCTGACGCTCGCAACGCCGAAGTGCCCATCATCGCGCTGGGCAATCAGTTTAAGGCCCAGGGGTTTTTGTACCACAAAGTGGCCAAGTACAACCTGTGCCAAAAGCTGTGCGGCTTGTACAAAACGCCGGGCGGCTGCTTCGACTACCAAGTACACCGCTGCCAGGGCGCCTGCGTGGGCCTCGAGCCGCCGGAGAGCTACAACCTGCGCGTGGACGAGGCCATCGACAGCATCAGCTACGAGCACGAAACCTTTGTGGTGATTGGGCCGGGCCGCACGGAGTTGGAAAAGAGCATTGTGCTGGTGGAGAATGGCCGGTACCGCGGCTTCGCGTACGTCGATGAGTCGTTTTCGGCGCGCAAGCTGGCCGACTTCCGCGACGTCATTCAACCTTACACCGATAACAAGGACATTCAGCAGATTATCCGGCAGCACCTGCGCACCAAGCGCAAGGGCGAGCGGGTGAAGGTTTTTGGGTAGGTTAATCCCCTAGTTTGTGGTTGAGCGCGTGCACTAGTAGGGCATGTACCGGCTGATGCGGTCCTTTCTGGCGCCTCCGTATTTGTCCCAGGTGCTTTTTGGGTAAATACGTATTTCAGACGGGCAACACGGATAAGGACAACCAATAGCGGGGGGGCGAGTAAGAATTGAAGTCGGTAAATGCCGCACTTGGGCTCTACTGCCCGGTAAGCGCGGCCGTAGACCGACAACCATTCCTTCCTTTCCACCTTACCTTCTTTCCTATGTTAGCTATGGATTTCCGGGGCCCCAAAAGGGTCCGCGCGGTTCAGAAGCCGATGCCCGAAATCAAGCATCCCGAGGATGCCATTGTGCGGGTCACGCGGTCGTGTATTTGCGGTTCCGACCTGCACTTGTATAACGGCAACGTGCCAGATACCCGCGTCGGCACGACGTTTGGGCACGAATTCATTGGCGAAATCGTGGAAATCGGGTCCGAAGTGACCGAAGTGCAGGTGGGCGACCGCGTGATGGTCCCCTTCAACATTGCCTGTGGCCGCTGCATTTTCTGCAAGCAGGGCATGTTCGGCAACTGCCACGAGTCCAACTCGGAAGCCACGGCCGTAGGCGGCATCTTTGGCTACTCTCACACCGCCGGCGGCCACCAAGGCGGGCAGGCCGAGTACGTGCGCGTGCCCTACGCCAATTTTGGCCCCACCATTATTCCGGAAGGAATGAGCCTCGACGACGCCGTGATGCTCACCGACGTGACGCCCACCGGCTACCAGGCCGCCGAAATGGCGGGCATTCAGCCCGGCGACACGGTGGTGGTATTTGGCGCGGGCCCCGTGGGCATTATGGCCGCGCGGTGCTGCTGGCTGTTCGGCGCGGGCCGCGTCATCATTCTCGACCGGTACGACTACCGGCTGGAGTTTGCCAAGAACTTCGCCAAGTGCGAAGCCTACAACTTCGAAACCGACATGGATGACCCGGTGGTGTTTCTCAAGAAACAAACCGACTGGATTGGACCGGATGCCTGCATCGACGCCGTGGGCGCCGAGGCCACCGGCAACCTGATGCAGACGATTACGGGGCGCAAGACGCTGCTGCAGGCCGGTTCGGCCACGGCGGTGCATTGGGCCATTAACTCGGTGCGCAAGGGCGGCGTGATTTCGATTGTGGGCGTGTACGGCCCCACCGACAACCTCGTGCCCATTGGCAACGTGCTCAACAAGGGCCTCACCATTCGGGCCAACCAAGCGTCGGTGAAGCGGCACCTGCCCCGGCTCATCGAGCACGTGATGAGCGGGGTACTCAAGCCCAGCGAGCTCATCACCCACCGCATTCCGCTGGAAGAGGTGGCCGACGGCTACCGCCTTTTCTCGGCTAAGCTTGACAATTGCATCAAGCCCGTGCTCATCCCCTCAACCGCCAACAGCTAAGCCCACGCCTCATGGAAAAGACAGCAGCAGATTTTGCCCACATCCCGGGCTGGGGCATCGACGCCGACCCCAAAAACGAACCCACCTACCCCAACCGCCACCGGACCGGCCAGGAACACGACGGCTACACGTGGCAACGGCCCACCCAACAGGTGCCCGACCACGAAGTTCTCCACTCCATTGAGCGGCCCAACCTGTCGGCCGTGGTGGGCAACGCACCCGCGCCTACCGGCCTGAGCGGCATGATTCGGCGGTTTGCTTTCAAGTTCAGCGAAAACGAGTACCTGCACTGGCTTCCGCTGCTTGCGGCCGACAAAATCAACGTCGTGGAAGGCATTATTGAAGACATTTCGAAAGGCACGGTGCCCAACATCTGGGCCGAGAAAGGCTACAACGCCCAGTGGAAGCACGACCTCAGCGGCATGCTGGTCAAGATTGCCACCGCGGCGGCCGTAACCGCTGGCTTGGTGTACCTCGCCTTGCCCAAGAACGGACGTTCGCACAAAGCCAGCGCCACTGGCAAATACAAATCGGCCAGCAAGCCCCGCATGGTGAGCCTGTAAAAGCGAAAAGCCTTAACCGCAATAAAAAAGCCGGCCCATATGGGCCGGCTTTTTTATTGCGGTTTACTAAACAAGTAAACAACCACTAGACTTAAAAAACGTCATGCTGAGCGGAGTCGAATCATCTCGCGTGGGGAAGTAAGTAGTTTTCCGAGGCGAGATGTCTCGGCTGCGCTCGACATGACGGCTAAGAAGTACGGGCATTGCTGTGCGGGCACTTAGCTGTCATTGCGTTTATTTCTTGCCCGCTAATATCTCATCCACCACCAGCGGGTCGAGCAGGGTGGTCACGTCGCCGAGGTTGCTGGTTTCGCCTTCGGCCACTTTGCGCAAGATGCGGCGCATGATTTTGCCGGAGCGGGTTTTGGGCAGGCCCGACACGAGCTGAATTTTGTCGGGCTTGGCGATGCGGCCAATCTGGGCCACCACGGCCTCGATGATGCTGGCTTCGGTGCGCTGGATGTCGAGGTCTGTGGTAGGCACGCCGTGCTGACAAATGACGTAGGCGTAAATGCCCTGCCCTTTCACATCGTGCGGGTAGCCCACCACGGCGCTTTCCACCACAAACTCGCTTTCGTTGATGGCATTCTCAATCTCGGCCGTGCCGAAGCGGTGGCCCGATACATTGATGACGTCGTCGACGCGGCCAATGATGCGGTAGAGCCCGTTTTCGTCGCGCCGGGCACCATCACCGGTGAAATAGTAGCCGGGGTAAGGCTGGAAATAAGTCTGGCGGGCGCGCTCGTGGTCGCCCCAAGTCGTGCGGATAACGCCCGGCCAGCTGGCCTTGATGGCGAGGTAGCCCTCCTGGTCGTTTCCTTCGATTTCGGTGCCGTCTTGGTTGAGCAGCACCGGCTGCACGCCGGGCAGCGGGAGGCCCGCCCGGGCCGGCACCGAAGGCGTGATGCCGGCCAGGGCCGAAATCATGATGCCGCCGGTTTCGGTTTGCCACCACGTGTCCACGATGGGGCAGCGGCCTTTGCCCACGTGCTGGTGGTACCAGTGCCAGGCTTCCTCGTTGATGGGCTCCCCCACCGACCCCAGGATGCGCAGGCTGCTGAGCGAGTAAGCCAGCACATGGTCGAGCGGCGCGGCCATGAGGGAGCGAATGGCCGTGGGCGCGGTGTAAAAAACGGTGACGTAATGCTTGTCAATCACCTCCCAGAACCGGCCCGGCGACGGGAACGTGGGCACGCCCTCGAACATGAGCGTGGTGCTGCCAGCCAGCAGCGGGCCGTAGAGGCCATAGGTGTGGCCCGTGACCCAGCCCAGGTCGGCGGTGCACCAGTACACGTCGTTTTCTTCAATCTGAAACACGTTGCGGAACGTGTAGTCGGCCCACACCATGTAGCCGGCTTGGGTGTGCACCACGCCCTTGGGCTTGCCGGTGCTGCCGCTGGTGTAGAGGATGAACAGCGGGTCTTCGGCGGCCATCTCGACGGCGGGGCATTCCTTTTCTACGTCCCTCACTTCCTCGTGGTACCACACGTCGCGGCCGTTGCGCCACTGCACGGGCCAGCCGGTGTGCTCCACCACAATGACGCGGCGCACCGAGGGGCAATGCAGCAAGGCTTCATCGACCACGCTTTTCACGGGAATTTGCTTGGCGCCGCGGTTCAGGCCGTCGGCCGTGAGCACGAAGGCGGCATCAGCGTCGTTGATACGGTCGGCAATGGCGGTGGCCGAAAAGCCGGCGAATATCACGCCGTGCACCGCGCCTATCCGGGCACAAGCCAGCACGGCCACCGCCAGCTGCGGAATCATGGGCAGGTAGAGCACCACGCGGTCGCCCTTTTGCACGCCGTTTTTCAGGAGCACGTTGGCAAACTGGCACACCTGCTCGTGCAGCTCGCGGTAGGTCAGACGCAGGTGGCGGGTTTTGGGGTCGTTGGGCTCGAAGATGATGGCCAGCTTGTTGGCTCGCTGCGCGAGGTGGCGGTCCAAGCAGTTCTCGGTGATGTTGAGGGTGGCCCCGGCGTACCAGGTGCTGGCCCCGGCCGGCGAAAACTCGCCGCCGCGCACGGTGTCCCACTTTTTGCGCCACGTAAAGGGCTCGGCGGCGGCGGCCCAAAACCCGTCCGGGTCCTCGACGGAGTGCTGGTAATCGGCGTGGTATTCTTCGAGGGTGCGGGTGCGCGTAACAGACATGGGCGGTGAGAAGGTGAAATGGTGAAGTGGTGAATTGAAAGAGCGTCGTGCAGAGCACAGCGAAGCATATCGTTCGGGGCAACTACTTACTGATTGCACGCGAGATGCTGCGCTCTGCACGACCATTTACATTTTTATTTCGGTTTCGAAAGCTGCCCCGATGCTGCGACGGTGCATGCCGGCGCGTATTTCTTCGAGGATGAGGGGGTCGTCGATGGTGGCGGGCATGGCAAAATCTTCCCCATCGGCCAGTTGGCGCAGGGTTTTGCGGAGGATTTTGCCGGAGCGGGTTTTGGGAAGCCGTTTCACCACCAGCACCTGGCGAAAGCAGGCCAGCGCGCCAATGCGGCCCCGAACGGCCGCCACCAGTTCTTGCTCCACGGCTGCCTCTTCCACTGCCTGGCCGTCTTTCAGCACCACCAACCCCACGGGCACTTGCCCCCGGAGCGGGTCGGCGATGCCGAGCACGGCGCATTCGGCCACGGCCGGGTGCGCCGCCAGTATCTCTTCAATTTCGCCGGTGCTGAGGCGGTGGCCGGCCACGTTGATAACGTCGTCAACCCGGCCCATGATGTAGGTGTAGCCTTCGTGGTCGCGGTAGCCGCCGTCGCCGCTCAAGTAATACCCCGGGAAGGTGCTCAGGTAGGCTTGGTACCGCTCCTCATCGCGCCACAGCGTGGGGAAGCAGCCGGGCGGCAGCGGCAGCTTCACGGCTACCAAGCCGGTGGTGCCGAAGGGCACCGGCTGCCCGCTTTCGTCGAGAATCTGCACATTGTAGCCCGGCACGGGGTGGCCGGCGCTGCCCGCGCGGGGCAGCGGCATTCCTTCCAGCCCTGTCAGGGTGGCCAGCATGGGCCAGCCCGACTCGGTTTGCCACCAGTGGTCGACCACGGGCACGCCCAGTAGCTGTTGGGCCCACTCGTAGGTGGCGGGGTCGCACCGCTCGCCGGCCAGAAAGAGGTGGCGCAGGCCGCCAAGGTCGTACTGGCGGGCGAGGGCGCCGTCGGGGTCTTCCTTCTTGATGGCCCGAATGGCCGTGGGCGCTGTGAACATCACTCGCGCGTGGTGCTGGTGCACAAGCCGCCAAAAGGTGCCGGCGTCGGGGGTGCGCACGGGCTTGCCTTCGAAGAGCACGCTGGTGCAGCCCCGCAGCAGCGGCCCGTACACGATGTACGAATGCCCCACAGCCCACCCAATGTCGGAACCGGTGAACATGACCTCGCCGGGGGCCAGGTCGTAAACGGCGCGCATGCTAAAGTGCAGCGCTACGGCGTGCCCACCGTGGTCGCGCACCACGCCCTTGGGCCGGCCGGTGGTGCCGCTGGTGTACAGAATGTAAAGCGGATGGGTGGCCGGCACGGGCACGGCTGGCACGGCGTCGGCTTGCAGCAGGGTTTGGTAGTCGATGTCGCGGTCCGGCCGCAGGTCGGCTGTCACAAACTCCCGCTGGCACACCACCACATGGGCGGGTTGGTGGGTGGCTTTGGCAAGGGCTTCCTCCACCAACGGCTTGTAGGGAATGACGCGGTCGAACTCCTTGCCGCCCGCCGCGCAAATGATGACCCGCGGCTGGGCATCGTCGATGCGCACAGCCAGCTCGTGCGGCGCAAAACCCCCAAACACCACCGAATGAATGGCCCCAATGCGCGCGCAAGCCAGCATGGCCACCACCGCCTCGGGCATGTTGGGCATATAGATGATGACCCGGTCGCCCACCGTGACGCCCAGGCCGCGGAGGCCGCCGGCAAAACGGGCGGTCTGGTCCAGCAGCTCGCCGTAGGTATAGGTCCGCAACGTCTCAGTAACCGGCGAGTCGTAGATGAGCGCCGCTTGCTCAGCGCGGCCCTGATGCACGTGGTAATCGAGGCAGAGGAACGAGGTGTTTAGCTCCCCGTCTCGGAACCAGGTATACGCGCCCTTATCGTCGCAGCTCAACACGTGAGTGGGCCGGGTTTTCCACAGCAGATGTGCGGCCTGGGCGCCCCAGAAACCCGCCGGGTCGGCCAGGCTGGCGGCATGGGTCGCGGCGTAAGAGCAAGCAGGTTTCATGGCGGGTGGGATGTAGCGCGGACTTTTAGTCCGCGGATGAATAGGTCGGGGCAAATCACACGCGGACTAAAAGTCCGCGCTACGCTGCGACGCCCAGCAACTCGCGCACTTTTTCCATGAGCTGGCGCGTGCTGAATGGTTTGGGAATATACAAATCGGCCCCAACTTCATAGCCGCGCTTCACGTCGGCGTCGCGGCTCTTGGCCGAGAGGAAAATGACTTTGGTGCCGGCTTGCTCGGGGTGCTGGCGCAGCTGCTGGCACACCTGGTAGCCGTCGACGTCGGGCATCATCACGTCGAGCAGCACCAAGTCGTAATGGGTGTGGGCAATGGCGGCCAGGGCCTCGGTCCCGTTGCGGGCAATGCCAACCTGGAAGCCGTTTTTGCGCATCAAAAACTCCAATGACATCACGATATTGGGCTCGTCGTCAACAATTAGAATGTGCGGCGTTTTCATATTTCATGGGTAGGCGACGAGAAGGAAGAGAGGATAGGCTAGCTTACTAATTCGGGCACTTCGGCCACGGGCAGCTCGACGTAGAAGGTGGCGCCGTGGTCGGGCTGGCTTTCCACCCACAGCCGGCCGTGGTGCAGGTCAACAATCTTTTTGGTGATGGCCAGGCCCAGGCCCGTGCCCTCGGGCTTGCGGATGGTTTGGTGGCGGGCCTGAAAGAACTTCTCGAAAATGTGCTCCTGCTCGGCGGCGGCAATGCCCTTGCCGTTGTCGGCCACCACCAGCGTGAGCACGGAAGGATGGGCGGCCGGGCGGCTGACCCCGTGGGGTTGCGCCTCACCCGTTACCTGCACCTGGATGGCCCCGGAGCCGTCGGCACGGCAGGCTTTGATGGCGTTGGAGAGCAGATTGACGAGCACCTGCATCAGGCGGTCGCGGTCGCCGGCCAGAGCAGGTAGGCCCGTGGGCAGGTCCACCGTGAGGGTGATGGATTTGTCGCGCAACAGCTGGCCCACGGCCTCCACGGCCTCTTCCAGCAGGTCAGGCACGGGCACGGGCGTCAGTTCCAGAACGGCTTGGCCGGACTCGAATTTCTCCAGGTCCAGGACCAGGGAAATGAGACGGGTCAGGCGCTCGGCCTCACGCGAAATGGTGAGCTGGAAGCGCTGCCGCTCGGCTTCTTCCAGGCCCGGATTGTCAGCCAGAATTTCGGCCAGGGCCCGAATGCTGGTCAGCGGCGTGCGCAGCTCGTGCGTCACGGTGTAGAGGAATTCGTCTTTTTGGTGGTCCAGGGCCTGCAGCTGGTCGTAGGCCGCGCGGAGTTCGTCGGTTAGGCGCTGCAACTGCCGCGACTGCTTTTGCAACTGGCGGTTGGCTTCGAGCAGCTGCTGGCTCTCTTTCAAAATGCCCACCACGTTGTCGTAGCTGATTTGCTCCGCACCCGCCACCGAGGCCACCAACATGCGGGCCGACGCAGGGCCGAGGCTGCCCGCCAGCAACTTTTCGGCGTAAGTCAGCAGGCGCGGGTCGGCGGGCGTGGCCGGCGCCAGTGACGCTTCTTGCGAGGAAGTGGCCTCGCCTTCCGGCGGCAGGGCGTCGGGAAAGCGGTTGGCGAAGGTGCGCAGGGCCTGGTTGGTGCGTTTCTTCCCCAGGAAGCCCAGCAGCAGCGCGCGCACGTCGGGGAAGGGTGTGCGGCCCTGCCAGCCGGCCACTTCTTCGGCCAGGCTGCGGCGGCTGAACACGTCCACGAATACGTCGGCCTGCCGGAGCTCCAGCGCCGTGGGCGGCTCGGCCATGGACACGCCCACGTACAAGCCAATGTTGAAGAACCAGCTCCAAAACAAGCCATGCGATAGGTAATCGAGCCCTTCGAGCCCAAACAGAGCGAATGGCCGCAAAGCCCCGATGCCGCCCACGCCCTCCGTCAGAACCGTCTCGGGCAGCCGGCCCGGGCCCACCAGCGTGGGAAGCACCAGCGTAAAAAACCACACCCCAAACCCCGCCAACAGGCCCACCGTGGCCCCGCGGCGGGTGCCGCCTTTCCAGTACAGCCCCCCTAGCACGGCGGGAACAAACTGCGCCACCGCGGCAAACGAAACCAGCCCCGTGTTCACGAGCGGCAGGGTTTTGCCCACCACCGCGTAGTAGCCGTAGGCCAGCAGCAGCACCGCTACCACGGCCAGCCGGCGGCTTTGCAACGCCACCCGGCCGAGGTAGGCAAACCACCGGGTTTGCAGCGCGGGCTGACTGGCCGGCACCCGCACCAGCAGCGGCATGAGCAAGTGGTTGCTCATCATCACGCTCAAGGCAATGGTTTCGACGATAATCATGCTGCTGGCCGCCGATAAGCCCCCCAGGTAAGTGAACAGCGCCAACCCTGACTGCCCCGCGGCCAGCGGCAGGGCCAGCACGTAGGTGTCGGCGTCGAGCCCGGTGCCGCCCAGGCGCAGCATGCCGGCAAACGCCACCGGCAACACAAACAAGTTGATGACGATGAGGTAGAGCGGAAACAGCCACATGGCCTTGCGGAGGTGGTTTTCATCCACGTTTTCCACCACTGCTACTTGGAATTGCCGGGGCAACAGCAGCACCGCCGACATGCTGAGCACCAGCAGCGTCAGCCAGGCCGCGCCGGTGGTGCCGCTGTCGCGCAGGGTAAACAACTGGCGCAGCGCGGGCACGGCCGCCGCTTGGTCGAACACGTCCGAAAACCCATCAAAAAGCCCAAACGTGACGAAGATGCCCAACGCCAGAAAAGCCACTAGCTTGAGCAAGCTCTCCACGGCCACGGCCAGCACAATGCCCTCGTGCCGCTCGGTGGCTTCCACCGAACGCACCCCGAACAGGATGGTGAACACGGCCAGGGCCCCCGTGGTGTAAAGGGCCGTGGTGGCCGCCGGCCCGCCCACGCCCGCCCCGCTCCCCGTCATGGTGACGAAGGAGGCCGCAATGGCTTTGATTTGCAGGGCAATGTAGGGCACTACGCCCAGCACGCACACGGCCGTAACCAGGGCGCCGAGCGAGGCGCTTTTGCCGTAGCGGGCCGAGATAAAGTCGGCGATGGAAGTGAGGCGCTGCTGCCGACACACCCGAATGATTTTGCGCAGCACCAGCCACCAGGCCGGGGCCAGCAGCGTGGGCCCGATGTAGATGCTCACGAACTCGAGGCCGTGGTGGGCGGCCCGCCCCACGCTGCCATAATACGTCCAGGCGGTGCAGTACACGGCCATGCTCAGGGCGTAGACGTAGGGGTTGCTCACCAAGCTTTTTCGCGCGGCCGAGCGACGCTCCGCCGCGTAGGCCACGCCAAACAGCAGGGCCAGGTAGCCAAACGAAAAGCCGATGACGAGCAGCTTGGACATGGTTTCAATGGGTGAATGGGTGAATGGGTGAATGGGTGAATGCTCGGTTTGGTATTAGTCGAGCATTCACCCATTCACCCATTCACCCATTGTCTTTGCGCAACAAATAGCTGG
>NZ_DASVSI010000131.1:0-2409 GCF_036388155.1 Hymenobacter sp.
TGCTACTCGCGGACTAAAAGTCCGCGCTACAGCACACCGATTCCAAATCGCCCTAGTAGGGCGGTAGAGATGCTTCGGCTGCGCTCAACATGACGTTCCTTTAGGATTATCGCAAATATGCCCCTTGCCACTGTAACCCCTCCATGAAAACATTCGCTTTCTTAAGCCTAATAGCCCTCACGGCTACCACCGCCGTGGCCCAAACACCTAACCTCCCGCTAGTCAAAACCACGGCCTTTAAAGCCGATACCTTCTCCATTGCCAAGTACGGCGCCGTGGCCGATGGCCTGACCCCGAACACCGCCGCCGTGCAGCAAGCCCTGGACGCCTGCACGGCCAAAGGCGGTGGCGTGGTGCTCATCCCGCGTGGCCACTGGATGACCGGTCCGCTCACGCTCAAATCGAATGTAAACCTGCACCTAGCTGAGGGCGCATTGCTGCAATTCAGCAACCGCATGGCCGATTATAAGCTGATAAAAACCAACTGGGAGGGCCTGGACGCCGTGCGCAACCAGCCGCTGCTCTACGGCCAGGGCCTCGAAAACGTGGCTATCACCGGCCGCGGCGTGATTGATGGAGCCGGCGAAGCCTGGTGGATGGTGCAAAAAGCCCGCAGCCTCGAAAGCGAATGGAAAAAACTGGTGGCCTCGGGCGGCGCCCTCAACGAAAAGCAGGACCGCTGGTACCCTTCGGCTCAGTCGTTGAAGGGTACCACCGTGAAGGAAGCCGGCGTGCTGACCCCTGAAAAGCAAAACATCGCCGACTTTGAAGACATTAAAGACTACCTGCGGCCCGACATGCTGGTGCTCGACCGCTGCCAGCGCCTGCTGCTGGAGGGCGTCACGTTTCAAAACTCGCCGGCCTGGACCCTGCACCCCATGCGCAGCGAACACGTGGTGGTGCGCAACGTGACGGTGACTAACCCGCCCTACAGCCCCAACACTGATGCGCTGGACCTAGAGTCCTGCAAGAACGGCCTGGTGGAAGGCAGCACGTTCAACGTGGGCGACGACGCCATTTGCATAAAGTCGGGCCGCAACGAGCAGGGGCGGGCCCGGGCCATGCCCACCGAGAACTTCATCATTCGCAACTGCAAAGTGTACCGGGCCCACGGCGGCTTCGTCATCGGCTCCGAGATGTCGGGCGGGGCGCGCAACATCTACGTTTCCAACCTCACGTTTTTTGGCACCGACATCGGCCTGCGCTTCAAAACCACCCGCGGCCGCGGCGGTGTGGTCGAGAACATCTTCATCGACCACGTCGACATGCGCGACATCCCCGGCGAGGCCATCCTCTTCGACATGTACTACATGATAAAGGACCCCACGCCGCAGGTAGCTGGCTCGAAGGAGCGGCCCGTGTCGCCGGCCAAGCCCGTGGACGAAGGCACCCCGCAATTTCGTGGCATCAGCATCCGGAACGTGACGTGCGCTGGTGCCCGTACCGCCATTATGGTGCGCGGCCTGCCCGAAATGAGCATCAAGGGTATCAGCATTGAAAACGCGGTGCTGCAAGCTAAGGAGGGCCTGGTGTGCATCGAAGCCGACAACATTCGCCTCAAAAACGTGACCCTGCTCACCTCCGACACCGACCCCGTGATGGAGGTGCACAACAGCAAGCGCATCGCCCTTGACGGCATCCGCTACCGGCCCGGCGCCAGCGTGCTGCTGCGCGTTTCGGGCGCCGAAAAAGCCCAGGGCATCACCCTCACCAACACCGATGCCACCAAGGCCAAACAGGCGCTGGAGCTGGGCACTGGCGTGAAGAAGAAAGCCGTAACCCTTACCAAAAAGTAAGCCATGAATGTCCGCCATTTTCTTCTCATGTGGTTGCTGCTTAGTGGCTTGGTTGCGCAGGCGCAGTCGGCCGGCAAGCCCAAGCCCTTGTGGCAGCAAATGGCCGATTCCTTCATGCGGCAATACCCCGATTCGTTGGGCCTGGAGAAGAATAAGGTCGCCCGTTGGGGCTACAAGCAGGGCCTCATGCTCAAGGCGTTGGAGCGGGTGGGCGAGCGCGCCGGCGACCCTCGGTATATGGACTACATCGTGCGCACCATAGATTACTCCATCGCGCCGGACGGCACCATTGCGCGCTACAATTTCGACGACTTCAACCTCGACAACATCAATACCGGCCGCATCCTGCTCATGCTGATGCAGCAGCCCAACCTGCCGGCGCCCCGGCGCGAGGCCTACCGCAAAGCTGCCCAACGTCTGCACCAGCAGCTTGACGAGCAGCCCCGCACCAAGGAGGGCGGCTACTGGCACAAGAAGCGCTACACCCACCAAATGTGGCTCGATGGCCTGTACATGGCCGAGCCGTTCTATGCCGAGTACAGCAAGCTGTTCAACCAGCCGGCCGGGTTCGATGATGTAGCCAAGCAGTTCGCTCTCATCGAGAAGAACCTGG
>NZ_DASVSI010000132.1:0-11619 GCF_036388155.1 Hymenobacter sp.
CGGTAGACCATCCGGCAGTTAAGCACGGCAAAGCCCCAGGGGGGCGGCATTCGTTCCCGCAAGTGTCGCCCCCTGGGGCTTTAGCAACCCAACCCGTAACGGCCTTTGCTGCCCACATGCCGCCCCCCTGGGGCTCACCAAACTACTTCGCAACTTGGGTTATTATTAATTAACTAACCGGCATTATCAGTCGTAGAGTGATGATATCTGGTTCAGGCTCTGCAAATTCAGAATGGTCACCAGGCTGCCTTTGGTGGTGAGGATGCCCGCTTCTTTAAATTCTGAAATCAGCCGAGTGGCCGTTTCTTTGGCCGTGCCCACCATGGCCGCTAAGTCTTCGCGCGAAATGGCGATGCTGAACAGTTCCGTCTCTCCTTCCTTGCGAAAGGTGTAGTAGAGCAGCAGCAGGGCGCCGGCCAGCCGCTCGCGCACGGGCTTGTAGGCCAGGTTCAGCATCTGCACTTCGGCTTCGCCCAAGGCCCGGGCCATCATTTGCATCAGCGACACCGAGAATTGCATGTTGGACTGCCACACTCGGAAGAAATCGGCCCGCGGAATGAAACACACCGCGCAATCGTCAAGAGCCACGGCCGAGGTCGAGTACTTGCTGTCGCTCAACACCGAGCGAAACCCCAGCATGTCGCCGGCTTTCGACAGCCGAATGATTTGCTCTTTGCCGTCGCCGCTCGTTTTGGTAATCTTTATTTTGCCCTGGCGCACGCAATGCAGCCCCAAAGCCGGGTTGCCCTCCTGAAAAATGCGCTCGCCCTTCAGGTAATAGTGGGAAACCTTATTGGCCGAGATAAATTCTAATTCGTCGGTTTGGCAACAGCCCATTAACGGCCCTTTGCGGTTGGCGCATTCCAAACATTGAGGAGTAGCAAGTTTTCTCATAGGATAAATAGCAAGTGCTTATCACCCTCAAAGATAAAGCCGAGCTTAAAATATTTGCACTCCTATTCGTAGTTCATCGGGTGTTTGACCACTTTTACCGTTTAAGTAGTGGTTTTTGTCGGGCCAAAGAAAAAGGCCAGCCCTCGTGCGGAGAGCTGGCCTTTTTACTATTTTCTAGGTATGGGATTTACACACCCAGCAACAGACGCGTGGGGTCTTCGAGCAGTTCCTTCACCCGCACCAGGAAGCTAACCGACTCGCGGCCATCGATGATGCGGTGGTCGTAGCTCAGGGCCAAGTACATCATGGGCCGAATAACTACTTGCCCGTTCTCGGCGATAGGCCGCTGCACGATGTTGTGCATGCCCAGAATGGCCGACTGCGGCGCGTTGATAATCGGGGTGCTCATCATGGAGCCAAACACGCCGCCATTGGTGATGGTGAACGTGCCGCCGGTCATCTGCTCGATGGTGAGCTTATTGTCACGGGCCAAGGTGGCGAGACGCACCACTTCTTTCTCGATGCCGTCAAACGACAGCTGCTCGGCATTGCGAATCACGGGCACCACCAGGCCTTTCGGGGCCGAAACAGCAATGCTGATATCGCAGAAATCGTTCAACACGATGTCGGTGCCGTCAATCTGCGCATTCACCGAAGGCCATTCTTTCAAGGCCACACACACGGCCTTGGTGAAGAAGGACATGAAGCCAAGGCCCACGCCATTTTTCTCTTTGAACTTGTCTTTGAACTTGGTGCGCAGGTCCATGATGGGCTGCATGTTCACCTCGTTGAAGGTGGTGAGCATGGCCGTCTCGTTCTTCACCGACACCAAGCGGCGGGCCACCGTTTTGCGCAGGTTCGACATCCGCTCGCGGCGCTGGTTGCGGTCGCCACTGGCAGCTGGGGCGCTGGCCGTAGCTGTGGGGGCTGCAGCGGCGGGTGCCGCTTGCGGGGCGGGAGCAGCCGGGCGGGCCTGGGCGTTTTGGGCGTCTTCTTTCGTGATGCGGCCGTCGCGGCCGGTACCGGCTACGTCGGCGGCAGCAATGCCTTTCTCCCCCAGAATCTTGCCCGCAGCCGGCGAAGGAACACCGGTGGCATAGGTAGCCGCGCCACCGCTGGCGGGCGGCGATGCCAGCGCCGCTACCGGCGCTGCCTGTGCCGCGGGCGCTGCCGCGGCCGGGGCCGGCGCGGCCGGAGCGCCACTGCCGCCTTCAATCCGCGCTATGACGGTGCCGATGGCAATAGTTTGACCTTCTTTCACGGCGTGGCGCAGCGTACCGCTGCCTTCGGCGGGCAGTTCAAACGTGGCTTTGTCGGATTCTAGCTCGGCAATCACCTCGTCGCGGCTCACCTGGGCACCGTCGGGCTTCAGCCACTTGGCCACCGTTACTTCGGTGATGGACTCTCCTACCGTGGGAATTTTCATTTCAATCGAGCCACCGCCACCAGCGGCGGGAGCCGAACCGCCAGCCGCCGGAGCACCGGGCGTGGAGGGGTCTTTGCTTTCGTTGCCAGCGGGCGCGCCGCCGTAACCAGCCTGGTTGCTGGCCTGCGGGTTTTCCTCGCCCTTGGAAACGGGGTCGGCCGCCTGTGCAGGAGCCGGAGCAGCACTCGCAGCGGGAGCGGCCGCTGCCGGAGCCGGGGCGGGAGCTGCGCCGTTGCTGCCAGCGCCGTCGAGGTCGGCGATGACGGTACCGATGCCGATAGTCTCGCCTTCGGCCACCCGAATTTTCAACACACCGTCGGCTTCAGCGGGCAGTTCGAACGTGGCCTTGTCGGATTCCAGCTCGGCAATTACTTCGTCGCGCTTCACGGCCTCGCCGTCTTTTTTGAGCCACTTCGCAATGGTGACTTCGGTGATGGATTCGCCAACGGCGGGAATTTTAATTTCGAGGGGCATGGAACAGAACACCGCTCAACGCGGCTGAGGTGGTTAGGTTAAAAACTGAAGGGCCAAGGGGCGCAAACGGGTCTGGAACGCACGCGCCATGTTCAATAAATCGGCCGAAGTATGCCCCGGCGCATCATCTAACTCGTAGCGTAAATCAACGGCAAATTCCACTAAGGCCGCCGCCGCAACTTGCTCAGTTGCAGTGAAGCTAATAAATGGACTCAACTCGTTTACCAACCGCGCTAAATCGTGCGTGTAAGGCACCGGCAAACCCTGAATCACCAGAGCAGCTTTGAGATACTTCTCAACGGCTTGCTGGCAATGAAACCCGATGCTCTCGTAAAAGTGAGGCGAACTTTGCCAAATCACCTCCGCCACATCCAGGTCACGGTCAGCCGTCCTGACAAACATGTCAACCCGGGTCTGGTCAGGAGTTTGTGCTTGCATAAAGAATGCGGCCTTTTTGAATCGCCTGGGCCTCTACGGTGTAGTATAATGCTGTCCGGTTGGCCATTTCTTCGGGCGTCCGAATAATGATATCCATTGCTGGCGCATCGGTTCCCCACAGTAGCTGACGCACTGCAATCGAACGCTCAACCCGCTTGGCTTCAGCGTTATGTTTGATAATCAGCAAATCCAAGTCGCTGTGCTCAGTCGGCGTGCCATAGGCATACGAGCCAAACAGAATGATTCTATCGGGCTGGTAGCCTTCGACGATGCGCGACACAACGGCTTGGATTTGCTCTTCGGTTATCATTGAGGGGTGGGTCAATCGGTCACTTTGGCGTTGGCCACGGTCTCTTTGATGTTGTCGTCGGCCACAGCCTCTTTGGGCTTGTCGAACGCGCGGCCCACCAGTTCTTTCTGCTCTTTGATATGAATCTTGTTGTAGCCCGTGGCGGGCGAAGCAGACGGCTTGCGGGCAATGACGTCTTCCAGCTCGCGGCGCATGAAGCGCAGCATGTAGTTCCAGTAGCCCATGTTTTCGGGCTCCTCTTGCACCCAGTACAGCTTGGCCTTGCCGTACTTGGCCAGTTCGGCATCGAGCTGCTTTTTGGGGAAGGGGTGCAGCTGTTCGAGGCGCACAATGGCCACGTCGGTGCGGTTGGAGGTGCGCTGCTCTTCCAGCAGGTCGAAGTAGACTTTGCCCGAGCACAGCAGCACGCGCTTCACCTTCTTGGCTTCGGCAAACGTATCGCCCAGCACTTCGCGGAACGTGCCGCTGGTGAACTCCTCCACCGGCGACACGCACAGCGGGTGGCGCAGCATCGACTTGGGCGACATCACGATGAGCGGCTTGCGGAAGCTCCAGGTGAGCTGGCGGCGCAGGGCGTGGAAGAAGTTGGCCGGCGTGGTCATGTTGGCCACCACGATGTTGTGCTCGGCGGCAAGCTGCAGGAAACGCTCGGGGCGGGCGTTGGAGTGCTCCGGGCCCTGGCCTTCGTAGCCGTGGGGCAGCAGCATCACCACGCCGTTCATGCGCTGCCACTTGCTTTCGCTGCTCACAATGAACTGGTCAATCATGGTCTGGGCGCCGTTGGCGAAGTCGCCGAACTGGGCTTCCCACACCACCAAGGCCGTGGGGTTTGCCATGGCGTAACCGAATTCGAAGCCCAGCACCGCGTACTCGCTCAGCAGGGAGTTGAAAATGGTCAGTTTCTCTTGCCCCTCGCCGATGTTATTTAGCGAATTGTAGGGCGCCGAGGTTTCGGCGTCGTGCAACACCGCGTGGCGGTGCGAGAACGTGCCACGCTGCACGTCCTGGCCACTCACGCGCACAATGTGCTTCTCGTCGAGCAGCGAACCGTAGGCCAGCAATTCGCCGGCGGCCCAGTTCAGCACGCGGTTCTCGAAGAACATCTTGCGGCGCTCCTTCAGCAGGTTATCAATCTGCTTGAGCGGCTTGAATCCTTCGGGCAGGCTGGTTAGCGCGTTAGCCACGCGCTGCACCACTTCTTCGCTGATGCCGGTTTCGGGCGACTGGTCGAAGTCCTCGGGCTTGGAGCGGCGCAGGCTGCGCCACTCGTTTTCCAGCGCCTGGTAGTTATAAGGAAGCGGCTTCTGCTTCACTAGGTCCAGACGGGCCTGCAGCGTCTCGCGGAATTCTTTGTCCATCTGGGCCGCCAACTCGGCGTCCACATCGCCGCGCTGCACCAGCATGGCGTTGTACACCTCGCGCGGGTTCTGGTGCTTCGAGATGATGTTGTAGAGCGTGGGCTGGGTGAACTTGGGCTCGTCCGACTCGTTGTGGCCGTGGCGGCGGTAGCACACCATGTCGATGAAGATGTCGGCGTGGAATTGCTGGCGGTACTCGGTGGCCAGTTGCACGGCAAACACCACGGCTTCGGGGTTGTCGCCGTTCACGTGCACCACCGGCGCATCGATGATTTTGGCCAAGTCCGTGGAGTAAATCGACGAGCGGGCGTCCTCAAAGTCGGTAGTGAAACCAACCTGGTTGTTAATCACAAAGTGGATGGTTCCGCCCGTCTTGTAGCCTTCCAGCTGCGACATCTGCGTCACCTCGTAGCCAATGCCCTGGCCCGCCAACGCGGCGTCGCCGTGGATGAGGATGGGCAGAATCTGGTGGTAGTCGCCTTCGTACTGGTGCTCGATTTTGGCACGCACGAAGCCTTCTACCACCGGGTTCACCGCCTCAAGGTGCGAGGGGTTGGGCGCCAGCTTCAGATTCACTTTCTGGCCGCCGCTGGTCTCCACCTCGGAGCTGTAGCCCATGTGGTACTTCACGTCGCCGTCGCCCATCGTGAGGTCGGGCACGGCGGTGCCTTCAAACTCCGAGAAAATCTGCTCGTAGGTTTTGCCCATGATGTTGGCCAGCACGTTCAGGCGGCCGCGGTGGGCCATGCCAATCATCACTTCTTTCACGCCCAACTCGGCGCCTTTGCCAATGATGGCGTCCAGGGCCGGAATGGTTGTTTCGCCGCCTTCCAGCGAGAAGCGCTTCTGACCCAAAAATTTGGTGTGCAGAAAGTTCTCGAACACCACGGCCTCGTTCAGCTTTTTCAGGATGCGCTTCTTGTATTCCACGCCGGGGTTGAAAGACAAGGAGTCTTTCTCCACCTTCGCCCGGAACCAGTCCAGCACCTGCGGGTCGCGGATGTACATGTACTCGAAACCGATGGGCCCGGTGTAGATTTTCTCAAGTGCCGCTACGATTTCGCGGAGCGTGGCTTGACCACCTAGGCCCAACCCTTCGCCGTTCCGGAATACCGTGTCCATGTCGGCTTCGCTCAGGCCGAAATCTGACAGGTCGAGGCGGGCTTTACGGTCTTTGCGCTCGCGCACCGGGTTGGTTTTGGCGCGCAGGTGGCCGCGGCTGCGGAAGGCGTGGATGAGGTTGCGCACGGCCGTTTCCTTGTCGCTGGATACGGCTTCGCCGCTGCTTAAGCCAGGGGCATTGTTGGTAGAGGCAGCCGTTTGCAGCACGCCAAACCCGTCCTCTTGGTCACCGGTAGCGGCAGTGGTTTTGGGAGCCGCTGGCGCCAAAGTCCCATTGGTGGCGGTGCCGTTGCCGGGCACCACGGGCGCGCCTTCAGGAAACTGCTGCGAAAAGTCGAAGCCTTCGAAAAACTTGCGCCAGCCAAAATCAACCGATTCCGGGTTTTGCTGATAGGCTTGGTATAAGGTTTCAATGGCCGCGGCGTCGGCGTTGGCGATATACGAGTATGCGTCCATGGGAAAAACAGCTTATTGAGGCGTCACAAATGTAAGCGACCTAGTATACAGACAAAAACCTTTATGCGGTTAAACGAATGTGCTTATTCATCAACCTATTAAGCTTGTCGATAATTGACTTACCATTTGTTGGCTGGTCAATTTATAGATTTTTCGGCGGGAACACTCAATTCTGTTCTTACGCAGGGTGGCCAACTTTGAATCGTTTGCTTTGGCCAGCGCCCACACTCGACCTACCTGCTTAAGGGAGTATGCAATCTCCGATAAGTATAAACTTTCGACTATGTATCTGCCGCTTATAAGAGTTCAGGCGCATTTGCATTGAACATTTTATTTTTTTCGAACTTATCTAATAGTCAATTCGTTAAATATTTCCGCCCAGCCCAAAAGGCTGGATTGTGCCGATTGCGTCAGGCCGAAATGACGTGCGAACCAATCATTAATAGATGAACAGTGTACGGGTATTTTTAGACATGTTACTTGCTGCCGCGGCGTTGACTACGCCGCTTTTTAACTCCGCTTCTGCGCCCAAAGCCAAGACCTTCAAGCTTTCGGCGTATATGTCCCCGCTGACGACTGCACGGCGGACGGCCATGCCCCGCGTGGCCAAAGCCAAAGCGCTGGTTGCGCGCAGTCTTACCTACACCGTGACGGCTACCGTGTACGAAGCAGTACCTGGCCAGACCGACGATGAGCCGTTCGTGACGGCCGACAATTCACGCATTAAACCACACTACGGGAGCAAAAAGCGCTGGATGGCACTGTCGCGCGACTTGCTAAAAAAGTGGGGTGGGCAATTTGACTACGGCGACAAAGTGCGGGTGAAAGGCATTTCGCCCGAGCTCGATGGCGTGTACACCATACACGACACCATGAACAAGCGCCATCGTCACTGCATGGATATTCTGGCGCACACCAGCGAGAATCTGGACATTTTCACCAAGGGCGTGAAAATCCAGAAGGTGGCCTACCAGTAGCACATCCATCATCTACCATCAACAAAAAGGCCGCTCCTACTCAGGAAGCGGCCTTTTTGATTTACCAAATTTAAGTAAAGCTATTTCGGCAAGGCCATTTTGAAGATGCGGAAAGGCTGCCGAGGCTGGCCCACGCCCTTGTTCCAGTTGGGGGTTTTGTGGATGGCGGAATTGGCCACGTACAGGTTGCCATCGGCGGCAAAGCTGTAGGTGTCGGGCCACTGCAGGCGGGCGTCTTTGGCCACGGTCTCGATTTTTCCCTCGGGCGTGCGGCGGAGCAAGGCGCTTTGCTCGAAAGAAGTGAGGTAGACGTTGTTGGCCTGGTCAATTTCCAAGCCGTCGGAGGCAGGGATTTCGCCCACGGTTTCTACTTGCTGGGCCAGCTGCTCGGGGCTGAGCGCGGCGTCGCGCAGGGCCGCGGTTTTGATGCGGTAGAGCGTGTGGCCCGTGAGGGGGCAGTAGTAGAGGTAGGCATTGTCGGTGCTCAGCGCAATGCCGTCGGCGTTGAACTGGGCCGGTTTGCCTTGGGCGTCAATCATGGGGTGGCCTTCGGCTTTGATGACCAAGCCCTTCACGGCCTTGGTGGAGGGGTGCTTGTCGAGGAGCCGGCGAGACTTCAGGGTCTTTAAGTCGACAACCACCAGCGCGCCCAGGCCCGACTCGGTGAGGTAGGCGTAGTTGTTCTGCAAGTCAATCCGCACGTCGTTGAGGTAGGACTTGCGCGGCGCCACGCTTTCCGGAAAAGGAATGGTGAGCAAGACCTCGTTGGTTTTGGGGTCGGTTTTGACCAGCTTGGGGCCGCCGGGCACGGTGAACTTCAGGCCGGGCGAGGCGGGGTCGAGCACCCACACCATGCCCGACTTGTCGGCGAACACCGTTTGGGGGCAAATCCAGTGCTTCAGCGGCTCCGATTTTACCGAGTCGTTCCACACGCACCAGCTGGCGTTGGGGTAGGGTTTGAGCGTGCTGTTGGGGCCCACTTCGGCAATGGGGTACACGGGGTTGTAGTCCCACCGCGGAAAGCAGGCGAACACCTTGCCGCCCGGCGCCACGGCCACGCCCACCATCTGGGGGTCGGTGAATTCGGCCACGACCTGCAAGGGCGAGTTGGCGGCGGGGCCCGCACCGGCCGCTTTGGTGGAGTCGGCCACGGCAGCAGTGCCCGACACGTCGGAACTGCCCGACGGCGACGAACAGCTGCTCAGCAGCAGGCCAGCCGCCGCCGCAAGGGCAATGGCCCTCGGGAAAAGTAAGCGAGTGAAACGCATAAAAAGAATGAGTAGGTGTTGTGGAGAGGAAAAAGAAACCCCGGCCGTGTACACGGTCGGGGTTTAGCATACGGGCTGAAACGTCACTCGTTGGTTTGCCCGCAGGCAAGCTCAACTGTACACACCTACTTTAGTTAAGGACCAACGGAATCGGCAGGGGCCGGCGCGGGCGCGGGCGCGGGGGTTGCCACAGTGTCGCGGGCAGCGGGTGCCAGACGAGCCGGCAAGGGCGGGGCGGGGTTGGAAGGCACGACGCGCACGGTTTCGGGCGCGGTTTCAACCGGCAATACTATCTGCTCCGCTTGTGGGCCGGTTTCGATGGGCGCGGCCACCGAGTCGGCGGCGGTGAGGCTGGTGCTGGAAATCCGCTCGGAAGGTGGCCGGTTGAGCGACAAATACACCACCAACGACAGCAGCGCCAGCAACCCGCCAATGGACAAAATCAACGCCAGTGGGCTGCGGGGGGAAGGCCTTTCCGACTCGGGAAACTCGTCGGCCACCCAACCGCTCTCTTCCGGCGCGGGCGCAGGCGGCGGAACAAAGGCGACCGGCGGCGGAGTAGCTGCTATGGGCGGCGAAGTGAAGGCGGCAGGCGGCGGAGTGGATGCCGCAGGTGGCACCACCGGCGGAGGCGGGCTGGGAATTTCAGTGAACACGGGCCTGGCGGGCGGCACCGCGCTGGCGGGCCCAACCGGGGGCGCAGGTGCCGATGACTCTTGGCCAAGCGAGGACGAACGCAGCTCGGTGAAGGTGGAGGGCTGCGAAGCAACGGGCGCGGCCGGGATGGGCGCGACAGGCGCGGGCGTGACTGGCTCGATTGGCCGGTCGGCAACCGGAGCCACAGGAGGCGTTGGAGGCACGGGCGGCACCGAAGCCGAAGGGGACGCTGGGGTTACGGGTGAAACAGGTGCCACCGGTGGGGTTTGGGCTGCGGGCGGCGCGGGCGCCTCGGCGGCATTGCTGAACACCAGACGCTGCTTTAAGGCCTCGAATTCGGTGGGCGTGAGGGCACCGGCATCGAGCATCTCCTTGAGCTGGCGCAACGTGTCGAGGGGCGAAGATGGATTGTTCATGTCTCCTGAATACGGCCCGCGCGGCGGCTAGTTCTTCCGGTCGAGCGCCGACAGGCGGTCGCGGCGGCGCTGCAGGCGCACGCGGCTTTCTTCCAGTTGCTGAGCATTTTTAATCAGCGAAACCGAGTCAGACGACATCTGGGTCCGGTTTTCGATGTTCTTCTTCTTCAACTCCTCGATGCGGGCTAGGTTGGCCGTGGTGTTGGACTGTAGGGAAACCCGGTTTTTTTCGAGCTTTTCCCGCTCTTTTTCAACCGTCTTCAGCTTCTTTTCGGCCTCGGCAATCATGTCGCGGTAAGCTTTTAGACGGGCCGCGGTGGCAAAGCTCTGCACCATGGTCCGCATGGCGTTGTATTCGGTCGCGGTTTTGTCAGGGTCGAAGAAGGTGTTGTCGTCGAAGCCGCCGAAGACGGCTACCTCGGCCGTGGAATCCGTGGGGGCCACGATGGTGGCGTAAAGGTCCACCAGCTTGCCCGAGAGGGCGTTGGCCGGCGTCTGCTTGGCCATCAGCACGTCGCTCTTGCCAATGAGGCCCAGCACGCCACCGTTCTTGAACCTGATGTTGTAGCTGGACTTCATCCATTCCTGGAAGTAGTCGCGCACGTCGGTGGCTTTGCCATCTACCTGCACTTTAAAGGCCGCCCGAGGCTTCTTGTTGTAGTTCACGTCGCTGGCGCGCACGTCATATAATTGAGCCGAAACCGGAGCAGCGGCGAGCAGGCTGCACATAACCAGCAGCAGGACGTAGATTTTAGACATGAGACGAGGGTTGAGGGGTGAACCGAAACTTAGCGCATTTCCTGGCGGTCGAAGGCGGCCTGCAAGTCAGCGCGCATGTCCTGAAAGCGGGCAATGGCCGCGGTGAGAAATTCTTCATCGAGCAGCTCCCGCACCTCGGCGTCGGAACCGGTGAGCAGGTCCAGCTCCGCCACTTTGTAGGTCTGCTCCAGGTTGCCTTGCTCCAGCTTGAGCAGGAATTTGCCGTTCCAGGCCAGGAGCGTGATTTTGACGGCAGGGTGCGGGATGTCGGCGACGTGACGCATGGGACCGCAGATTGAACGGATTTCAGCAGATTAAAACGGATTTCTGTGGTTTCGAATCGCGGCAATAGCCCGGTCAAATCCAAAAACCGGTCGAATCTAGGTCTTATTTTTCGGTGTGAGCCTGCACCGCCACGTCTGCGCTCGGGCCGGAACCACAAAAATCCGTTTCAATCTGCTGAAATCCGTTCAATCTGTGGTCTAAGCTCGACCTAACTCCCGCGGCGCCCCCGGCGTAAAAAATATGGGCTCACGAGCCATGGGCCACATTTTTCACCTTTAAACATACCACTGCCATGCCTCAGGGAGACAAATCGAAGTATACCGACAAGCAGAAGCGCCAAGCCGAGCACATCGAAGAGGGTTACGAAAAGCGCGGCGTGCCCAAGGACGAAGCCGAAGCCCGCGCTTGGGCCACGGTGAATAAAAACGACGGGGGCGGAAAACAGCCGGGTGGCTCGGGCCGAAAAAAGTCTGAAAAGTAGTATATTAGCTACTTGTTCCGCTTCGGCGCCAACAATGGCTGTCACCCTCAACGAAAAGCCCCACCAGCGGTAGTTGGCGGGGCTTTTCGTTGCTCGTCGACGAAGCTGATTGCGCGAAGCTCACGGCGGCAGGCCCATTAAGTACTGCTTAGCGAGCCGCTGAAGCTTCTAAACACCTTTTTTTCTGGAGACCGTCCGGCCAGCGCCTTTATTATTAACGCTTCAGCCGCACCTACTCCCACTAGAATGTGTGGACACCAAGGATTCCCAATAAGAAAGAACGTCCTGCAGAGCGCAG
>NZ_DASVSI010000133.1:0-24179 GCF_036388155.1 Hymenobacter sp.
ACCGGCCCGACCCCAACGCGCCCACCGCCGCGGCCGCCTCGGCCGAGCGCGCCAAAGAAAAGAAAATGACGGTGGCCGACTACCGCAGCATGCTGGCGAGCGCGGAAGCCACGCTCGCCAAAACCCCCAACGACGCCACCGCCCTCTTGCAGCGGGCCAAAGCCAAAAGCTACCTCAAGCAGTACCCGGCCGCCATGGTCGACTACACAGCCGCCATTCGCTACCAGCGCAACAACCCCGACGCGTACTACAACCGAGGCGTCAACCGGCTGATGATGAAGCAGTACAAAGCGGCCACCAGCGACTTCAGCGGCGCCCTCAAGTACCGCCCCGACGACAAGGAGTCCCTCTTTGGCCGCGGCGTGGCCAAGATGCAGATGTACCAATACAAGTCGGCGGTGGTCGACTTCACCAAAGCCATTCAGCTTGACTCTGCCTACGCCGACGCCTGGGAGTACCGCGGCATCAGCTACTCGTCGTTCGACAGGCTCTTCGAAGCCCGCCGCGACCTGGAGCGGGCCGCCAAGCTGAACCCCGAAGCCGCCAAAAGCCTGCGCCGCTACGTGGGCAGCGCCGACGTCAAAGAGCCCATCAAGCCCGCGCCGACGCCGCGCGCTCGACCTACCACAGGTAAAAAGTAGGGACTTTGATATATTCCATATACTAAAAGCAAGGTTCTGCTCATCTGGCGGGCGAGGTGCTTCAGCTGCGCGCCCGCCAGATGAGCAGGACCTTTTTATAATCTTATTACCCGCTCGCCTCACTTCCCGCCAAACAGCAGCTTGAAGTAGAAGCTGGGCTGCCGCAGCCGTTCGCGCAGGTCCAAATCCATGAACATGGCAGAGAGGGTTTCGGCCAAAGTGGGGTTGTTGATGGCCCGGTTGGCGACGATGTTGAACAGGCTGGGGTAGTTGAGCAACCGCTGCATCACGCGGCTCAGGCGCAGCTCCTGCCAGAGTCGGTTGTATACCGCTTTGTCGTAATTCTTGAGGAATTCGGCGCAGCAATTGGCGGTGGTGACGGCCTGGGCCGCCCAAATGGCGGCGTGCCGCCCGCTCACCATGGCGTGGGAAATGCCCTCGCCGCTGAACGGGTCGATGAGGGAGCCCGCGTCGCCCAGCAGCAAGTAGTTGGCACCCGAAAGCGCCCGCCGCTTCGAGCCCAGCGGCAAGCCAAACCCGCGCACCGGCCCCAGGCGCTCGGCCTGGGCAAAGCGCGGAGCCAGCGCAGGATGCGTGGCCAGCATCTCGTCAAGGCGCTGGCGCAGGTTGATTTTCTTGTCCGATACCGTCTTCGAAAGCATGCCGACGCCCACGTTGGCCTGCCCGTTGGGCAATGGAAAAACCCAGAGGTAGCCGGGCAGAAAATCCTTGATGAAGTGCAGCTCGATGAAATTATCGGGACTCAGGCCGCTCACGTTGCGGTAGTAGGTGCGCAGCCCGGCGCAGTGGTGGTCGGGCTCGAGGGCGTGGCCGGCCACTTTGCGGGCAAATTCCGACTGGGCCCCGTTGGCGACGAGCAGCAGGCGGCAAGTGGCGATTTTCTGGCCGGCTTTGTCGAGCAACTGCCACCCCGTGGCGGTGCGCTCGGTGCGGGCCACGTCCACGTTTTCGCGAAAGTCAATGGTCGGCCGCTTCCGGACTTCCTCCACCAAGAAGTTATCGAAGTCGATGCGTTTGGCGATGTGCCCGGCGGGTCGGTCGCTGGTTTTGTCGAACTTGGGTTTAAACGGAATGCCCAGCTGGCGGCCGTTGGGGGCAAAGAAGTCGATGCCCCAGCTGGGGATTTGGGCCGGCAAGGCTGCCAGCTGCTCGTGCAAGTTGGCGTCGATGCGTTTTAACTCGTTGATGACCTTGCCGCTGAGGGCATCGCCGCACACTTTGTCGCGGGGGAAAGCGGCACGGTCCAGCAGCAGGCAGGGCTGGCCGGCGTTGGCGAGGTGCAGGGCGGCGGTGGCCCCGCCGGGCCCCGCGCCCAAAATGCAGATGTCGTGATGAGGCATAGGAGCGGCGAAGTTAGCCTGCGGTAGCGCGGACTTTTAGTCCGCGAATCAGAACAAGGCGGGCGCGGACTGAAAGTCCGCGCTACTTACCTTCGCCCCATGACCCAAACATTGACCGGAAAAGTGGCCCTAATCACGGGCGCTTCCAAAGGAATTGGCCGCGCCATCGCGGCGCATTTTGCCCAACTGGGCGCTCAAGTGGCCTTCACCTACCTCTCGTCCGTCGAGAAAGGCCAAGCGCTGGAAACTGAGCTTGCCGCCCACGGCACCAAAGTAAAAGGCTACCGTTCCGACGCCTCCGACTACGCCCAGGCCGAAAAGCTGATTGAGGACGTGGTGGCCGAGTTCGGCAAGCTCGACATTCTCGTGAACAACGCCGGCATCACGCAGGACGGCCTGCTCATGCGCATGAGCGAGCAGCAGTGGGACCAGGTGCTGAACGTCAACCTCAAGTCGGTATTTAATCTCACCAAAGCCGCCACCAAGCCCATGATGCGCGCCAAAGCTGGCTCCATCATCAACATGACCAGTGTGGTGGGCATCAAGGGCAACGCCGGGCAGGCCAACTACGCCGCCAGCAAGGCCGGCATCATCGGTTTCACCAAGTCGGTGGCGCTGGAGCTGGGCTCGCGCAACATCCGCTGCAACGCCATTGCCCCCGGCTTCATCGAAACCGAAATGACCGATGCGCTGGACCCCAAGCAGGTGGACGAGTGGCGCAAGGCCATCCCGTTGAAAAGAGGTGGCCGGCCCGAAGACGTGGCGAAGGCGACGGCGTTTCTGGCGTCGGATGACTCGGCCTACATCACCGGGCAGGTGCTTCAGGTGGATGGCGGGATGCTGACATAATTGTGAGAAGAATGAATGAGCAGGAAATTTATCCGCATCAATAAATTTCCTGCTCTAATTCCCATTCAGCAAATGGCGGATTTTCTGTCTTGCCATCCCAAATTAATAGGCGCTCATTTGCCCGCTTTAGTGCATAATCTGCATTAAGCGGGCATTGATTTTTATCTACTTCCAAAACATTAGTCCATATAGCAAAAGCAGGAACTGCAGCTGTCCCACAGCCATTAAGTCCCGGCACATAATCCTCCGTTAATGGAATGGGAAAGCTATTGTTGCAAAAGCAGTAGGCTAACTTTAAAAACTCCCTCCAAAAAGGCGTATGCATTGAAGACGTAAAATGCGCTTGTGCGTTCAAATAAGCAACAGTTGCATCTCCCTTCTGGAGGTCAACCAAATAATTGGCTACTAGACGCTCGTTATCAACGAAATCCATGTCATCGACCCGCGTAGCAGCAAAAATCTTAAAGCAGTTGTACAGCAACTGCCGGTCGGCCAATACTACTTTCAAATAGTCAATGTCCGCCCCTAATAATTGATTGAAGGCCATCGTACCCTTGAAGAAGTAATACACAAAGCATTGGATTTCAAGCTTTATTTCTTCGCTGATTTTCATCGTCATTCTAATCTAACGCAAGGCCATTTTTAGCAAAAATATGTACCGCCGGCTGCTACTACTCCCTTCCCTGCTCCTAGCTGCCTTCGCCATCGCCGCCTACCCGCGCCTGCACCGCAAGTTGCTCCGCTTTCAAAACTACCGCGCCGCCGAAGCCGCTACCGTCCAAATCGCGCCCCAGCTCCGCGACGGCGACCTAATCTTCCACACCTCCCTCTCGGCCCAAAGCCGGGCCATCCAGCTGGCCACGCACTCGCCCTACAGCCACTGCGGCATTCTCTATCAGCAAAATGGCCAGTGGCATGTTTTTGAAGCCGTGCAGCCGGTGAAGCTCACGCCGCTGACTGCTTGGATAGCACGAGGCAAGGGCGGGCATTTCGTAACCAAGCGGCTGCGCGACGCGGCCACCGCCCTTACGCCTGACGCGCTGGCGCGCATGAAAACAGCCGGGATGCCTATGCTGGGGCACAACTACGACTTGTATTTTGGCTGGTCTGACGACCGGATTTATTGCTCGGAGCTCATTTGGAAAGTGTACGAGCGGGGATTGGGCAGGCGCATCGACCAGCTGCAACAGCTCCGCGATTTTGATTTGAGTAATGCAGCCGTGCAGGCCAAGCTGAAGGAACGGTATGGCAAGCAGCTGCCGCTGAGCGAAACTGTCATTTCGCCGGCCAGCATCTTTACCAGCCCCGAACTGGTGACCGTGCTTGCGCGTTAGCATTAGCCGGCCGGCGTACCTTGCCAGTACCATTCATTCCACCATGTCCACCATCACGCTCACCCTCGACGACGAGTTTGTAGCCCAGGCCGAGGCGTATGCCCAGCGCACGGGCACCGACTTAGCTACCTTATTCACTGCTGCCATGCGGCCACTTATTGCCCAGCCCCCACGGCATCGGCGGTCCATCTCCCCGGCGGTGGCGGCCCTAGCCGGCAGCTTGCCCGTGCCGCCGGATTTTGACTACAAAACAGCCCTTGGCGACGCACTGATGGAAAAGTATTTATGAGGCATTACCTACTCGACACGAATGTTCTCATTGATTATTTAATTAACCGGGAGCCTTTTGGCAGCAATGCTATTGAACTGATAGAGGCTGGGGCCAGCGGGGAAGCCCGCTTCTATGCGGCTAGCCTCTCGTTTACCAATATTGAGTACGTTACCCGTCGGCTGACAACCGCCGCGCATGCCCGCCAGTTGCTAAAGCGCTTGGTGCCAATGGTAGACATCCTCGCCGTAAATGCTGCCATTATCCAACAGACGCTTGACAGCGACTTCACTGATTTTGAGGATGGCATTCAATATTTCACCGCCCTGACCGAGCCAGCCATTCACGCCATCGTTACCCGCGACCCAAAAGGTTTTCGGGTGAGCACGCTGCCTGTCATTTCAGTAGCGCAAGCCCTTATTGAATTGGATAACCTAGCCTAAACCGGGCGAGTGTCCCGTTATTATTTCCTCACTCGTTTGCTGACCACTCACTATTCTTCCTGGTTTATTCTGCTGTGCCTGGCGGTGGGCGCCGGCTACGCGGCCCTTCAATACTCGGCCAAAGCGCCGTGGAGCAGGAACCTGAACTACGCGCTGGCGGCCTTGCGCTTCGTGGTGGTCAGCTTCTTGTGCTACCTGCTGCTGGCCCCGTTCATTAGAACCACCACCACGCGCACCGAGCAGCCCACGCTGGTGCTGGCCGTCGACAACTCGCAATCCGTCGAACTCTTCACGCCCAGAAGCGTGCTTGCGCAGGCCACCACCGGCCTGGCTGGGCTGGCCCAAACCTTGCGCGACAAAGGCTTCACCGTGGAGACTCGCTCGCTGACGTCTACGCCCGCTCGCCCGGCCCGGCTCGATTCGCTGCGGTTTGCGGCTGCCACCACCGACATCGACCAGCTACTGGCCGGCACACGCGATGCCCACGACGGCCGCAACCTGGCTGGTGTGGTGCTCGTCTCCGACGGCTTGGTAAACCAAGGCCGCAGCCCGGTTTACTCTGAATTCAACTTTCCGATTTACAGCGTGGCCGTGGGCGACACCGTGCCCAAGCGCGACCTGCGCCTGACCGGCCTCACTTACAACCGCGTGGCGTTCAGCGGCAATAAGTTTCCCATCGAGGCCGAATTGGGGTTTGAGGGCTACGCCGGCGGTACGGCCACCGTAGAGCTGCGCGACGGCAACCGCGTGCTTGACACCCGCCGGGTGGCCCTGCCCGCCGGCCGGCGCCGGGTGCGGACCACCTTCCAGCTCACGGCGCCCGCGCCCGGCAAGCGGCGCTACAACGTGCTCGTGACGCCGCAGCCCGGCGAGTTCACGAACCTGAACAACCAGCGCACCGCCTTCGTCGAAATCGTGAAGGGCAAGCTGCGCGTGCTGCTGGCCGGCGCCGCCCCCCACCCCGACCTGAAGGCCTTGCGCGCGGCCATCCTTGCCAACGACAACTTCGACCTAACCCTGGCCTTGCCCGGCGTGGCTCCGCTGCTGGCCAGTGCCGACTTCGACGTGGCCATTCTGCACCAGCTGCCCGCCCAGGGCGGCTTGGGCAACGACATTCTGGCGCAGGTAAAGGCTAAGCGCACGCCGGCGCTGTACATCATCGGGGCGCAGTCGGATTTGGGAAGCTACAACCAGCTCGGCACGGGCCTGACCATTCAGCCCCGCGGCTCGCAGACCGACGACGTGACGCCGCTGCCCAACCCCGGCTTCGCGCGCTTTGCTACGGATGAAGAGTCGGCCCGCCGCTACGCGCAGTACCCGCCGGCGCCCGTGCCGTTCGGGGACTTGCGCTTGGGCACTGGCGCCGAGGCGGCGCTGTGGCAGCAAGTGGGCCGCGTGCCCACCCAAAAGCCGCTGCTGGTTTTCGGCGGCCCCACCGACCGCCGCCAGGCCACTCTGCTCACCGACGGCAGCTGGCAGTGGCGCCTGAGCGAAGCCGTGGAGCATGAGGACCGCCCTGAGGCCTACGACCGCCTCATCATCCGCACGCTCCAGCTCCTCACCCAGAATGCCAACAAAAAGCGCCTCGACGTGTACCCCACGCAAGACGCCTTCGGCACGCAGGACGACGTGACGCTGGGCGCCGAAACCTATAACGCGGTTTTTGAGCGCCTCTACAATCAGAAAATTGACCTCACCCTGACTGACGCGCAGCAGAAAACCCGTCGCTTCTCCTTCGCCAATGCCGAGGACAGCTCGCCCCTGCGCCTGGGCCCGCTGCCGGCCGGCCTCTACCGCTACCAGGCCCGCGCCACGCTGGGCGGCCAGCCCCAGCAGGACGCGGGCGAGCTGCTGGTGCAGTCGCAGCCCCTGGAGGCCCTGGAATCGAAAGCCGACCACAACCTGTTGGCGCAGCTTTCGCGCCGCAGCGGCTCGCAGCTCTACTACCCCAACCAGTTCGACAAGCTGGCCCAAGACATCATAAAAGCCAATTACAAACCCGTCATCACCGCCGAAGAAGACCTGAAGGACCTGATAAATTTGAAGTGGATTTTCTTCGTGATACTGGCCTTTTTGACGGTGGAATGGGCCGTGCGCAAATACTCAGGAAGCGTGTAGCTCAGCTTTATTGGTTCGTCCTGCCGCGCCGCCGTGGCATCTTGCGTGCGGGAAGTAGCCCAAGCATCAGCATTGGTTGTGACCCGCGAGATGCCTCGGCCGCGCGCAGCATGCCTCTGCTTTTTCTTTTTAGCCGACAGGCCAAACAGTACGTCCGTTTAAAGTAGAAACCCTCGCGGCACGTCCTCCCTCGTACTTTACAGAAGCACTATGAAAATACGAGCCATAATCACCGGCGCCACGGGCATGGTGGGCGAGGGCGTCCTGCTCGAATGCCTGCAAAACCCCAACGTGGAGCACGTCCTCGTGCTTACCCGCAAACCCACCGGCCGCAGCCACGCCAAGCTGACCGAGCTGCTCGTTCCGAATTTGCAGGACCTCAGCGGCGTCGAAAGCCAGCTAACGGGTTACAACGCCTGCTTTTTCTGCGCTGGCATTTCCTCGGTCGGCATTTCGAAGGACGAATACGAGCGCATCACCCACGACCTGACCTTGCACGTGGCCGAAACCCTGGCCCGCCTCAACCCGGCCCTGACGTTCGTCTACGTATCGGGCGCCGGCACCGACAGCCGCGAGCAAAGCCGCCTGCACTGGGCCCGCGTGAAGGGCCGCACCGAAAACGAGCTCCTGGCCCTGCCCTTCCGGCGGGCCTACATGTTCCGGCCGGGTTTTATGCGCCCGCAGGAAGGCCAGAAAAACGTACCCAAACTACTAGGCGTCATTGACTTGCTCTACCCCATTGTGCGGCGGCTGGCCCCGCGCTACGCCTGCACCCTGCAGGAGGTGGGCCGCGCCATGATTGCCGCCGCCCGCAACGGCGCCCCCAAGCCCGTGCTGGAGGTGCTGGATATTGTGGCCCTGGCCCACGGCAAAGCCCCGGTGCAGGCATGAGTTCATCTCTAAAAAACCTCCTCATGGCATCGAGCGGCATTCTCGGCACCCTGCTCATCGCAGTGGTGGCCTTCACCAACCTCAGCCCCCAATTGGGTGGCACTCCAACCCGACCGGAAAAGGAGGCCTTCGCAAAATCGGGCCATTACCAGAAGGGCGAGTTTGTGAACCTGATTCCGACCAAGGAGCTTACGGGCGGAAGCACGGCGTCGGTGATGTGGAAATTCCTCTTTCGTAAATCGCCGAAGGCTGCCCCCCCTGGCCCGCTGCCCATGCGGCCGCTCGACTCGCTGGCCATTGTCAACAAAACGCCCGACATCGTGCGAGTGACCTGGTTTGGCCACTCGGCCAGCCTGCTGGAAATTGCCGGCCAAAACATCCTCCTCGACCCCATGCTTAGCGTCGAGATGGGCCCCGTGAGCTGGGCGACGCCCAACCGCTACAACCGCGAGCTGGTCATCACCCCCGAAAAGCTGCCGTACATCGCCGCCGTGCTCATTTCGCACGACCATTACGACCACCTCGACTACGCCACCATCAGCAAAATCAGGGACAAGGTGGGGCAGTTTTACGTGCCGCTGGGCATCGGGGCCCACTTGCGGGCCTGGGGGGTGCCCCGTGAACGCATCACCGAGATGAACTGGGGCGACCGGGTCACCCTGCCCAATTTGCAGCTACACTGCACCCCCAGCCGCCACTTTTCGGGCCGTGGCCTCACCAACCGCAACTCCACGATGTGGTGCTCCTGGGTGGTGCAGTCGCCCACGAAACGGGTGTTTTACACCGGCGACGGCGGCTACGGGCCCCACTTCGCGGCCATCGGCCAGCAGTACGGGCCGTTTGATTTGGCCGTGGTAGAATGCGGACAATACGATGCGGGCTGGGCCGAAATCCACATGCGCCCCGAGCAAAGCGTGCAGGCCGCCCGCGACGTGCGCGCCGCCGTGATGCTGCCCGTGCACTGGGGCGCGTTCACCGAGGCCCTCCACGCCTGGAACGAGCCCGTGACCCGCGCCACCGCCGAGGCGGCGCGCCTGGGCCAGGTCATCACCACGCCGCACCTGGGCGAGCCCGTAACTTTGGGCACTGCGCTGCCGCAGGAACGGTGGTGGGAGTAGCGCGGACTTTTAGTCCGCGCCGCTTTGTTCTTACTCGCGGACTAAAAGTTCGCGCTACCCTATGCGCTACCTCCTCGTCAACAAGCCCTACGAAGTCCTCACCCAGTTCACCGACGAGCACGGCCGCGCCACGCTCAAGGACTTCGTGCCCGTGCCCGGGGTGTACCCCGTGGGCCGGCTCGATTTCGACAGCGAAGGCCTGCTCCTGCTCACCGACGACAAAGGCCTGCAACACCGCCTGAGCGACCCCAAATTCAAGGTGCCGAAAACCTACTGGGCGCAGGTGGAAGGCACCGTGTCGGAAGAAGCGCTTGAGAAACTGCGGCGGGGTGTGCAGATTAAAGAAGGCCTCACCGCCCCCGCGCAGGCCAAAGTCATGCCGGAGCCGGCCGGGCTGTGGGAGCGTAGCACGCCCATCCGCTTCCGGGCCAACATTCCCACCAGTTGGCTGGCCATTACCATTTCGCAGGGCATGAACCGGCAGGTGCGCAAGATGTGCGCCGCCGTGGGCCTGCCCTGCCTGCGCCTCGTCCGCGCCCGCATCGACGAGTTGGAGTTGGGCGAGTTGGCCCCCGGCCAGTGGCGCGAGCTGGCCCCGGAAGAATCCCGGAAGCTCAAAGCGAAGTTCTCGGCCACCAAGAACCCGGCAAACCGCAAGGTGGCCGTGAAAGGTGATAAAGGACCGCAACCCGCCTCGCAGCGCCCGTTAAAGCCTTAACCGTTATTTAGCGTCATTTTCTGTCTTTGAACGATGTAGAGACGCAACATTTTGCGTCTCGTCGTTGAACGGCCTGGGCTGTGCCGTTCACACGTCATCGTTCAAGCACCGTCGTTCAACGACGAGACGCAAAATGTTGCGGCTCTACAATCGTTCAGGTCAACCCAAATTGAAAAAACGCGCCCGCCTTCGCCCGCTTCTACTGCTTCTGCTCATCGGCTTCACCGCCCTAAACGCCGTGGCCTTCTTCCACGCCTGGCGCTTCACGCACTTCGCCAACGAGCCTGGCTTGCACTCGCCCAACCCCGAGCAGCTCAGCCCCGGCCAGAAGCTCTGGCTGCTGCTCACCGGCATCCGCAACCCCAAGCCGCAGAACGGCCCCAAGCCCAGCTTCCCAGTCGAAACCGTTACCATCGCCAGCCCCAACGGCCCGCTGGAGGCCTGGTTCGCCCGCCCCGACAGCGGCCAAGCCCGCGGCACGGTGGCCCTGTTTCACGGCTACACCAGCAGCAAGTCGCACCTCACCCACGAGGCCGGCTATTTCCGCCGCTTGGGCTACAACGTACTGCTCGTGGACCAAGCTGGCAACGGCAATTCCGCTGGTTTCCGCACCACCGTGGGCCACCATGAGGCCGATGACGTGGCGGCAGCATTCCATTGGCTACAGGATTCAACCAACAAGTCGTCAGGCTCCCCTCTCCTGGGGAGAGGGGCTGGGGGTGAGGTAATTCTTTACGGCGTGAGCATGGGCGCCGTGGCCATCCTTCGCGCCGAGGCCGAGCTAGGCGTGCGCCCCAGCGCCAACATCCTCGAATGCCCCTACGGCAACATGCGCCAAACAGCCTACAACCGCTTCGAGTCCATGCACGTCCCCGGCTTCCCGATGGCCGACTTGCTGGTGTTTTGGGGCGGCGTGCAGAATGGTTTTTGGGCCTTCGGCCTCAACGCCGAGCGCTACGCCAGCCAAATCCACACGCCCACACTCCTGCTCTGGGGCACCGCCGACCCGCGCGTGACCCGCGCCGAAACCGATGCCATTTTCACCAACTTAGCCGGCCCCAAAGCCCGGCACGACTTCCCCGGCGTAGGCCACCAGCCGTACTGGAAGCGTTATTCGGCGGATTGGGAGCGGGAGGTGCGAGGGTTTCTGAGTTCAACTACGCAGCGGCTAACTCAACCAGCCGTGAAATAACCTTGCTATAGAGGTTGGCGACGTTCCACTCTTTGGTGTCCGAAACCTGTCCGTCGCCAACCTCGATTATTATGGGCTGGCCCATCTTAGTGTAAGCCACGTCTACCGTATAAAACCAGCGGCTTGCCAAAGCTTTCAGCGCGGGCCTCAGTCTCTCCGGAAAGGGAGTTTCTTTGGTTCCAAAGGCTTCATTCCCTACCACGAAAAACCGCTGCTCCGGTTGGTCCGACAATTCAATAAATTCTCGCACCAGCAGCAAGTCTTCCGGCGCAATCTCCTGCTTGCGCAAAAGAGCATCAAATTCGAGGCTCGAAGAAATAACCGAGTCTGAGCCAAACGATTTACTCGTCCCTTTGACAAAGCAGCGTCCGTTGCGCATTAAAAAGGAGTCTATAGCTACCTGCGCGGCGCTAGCGGCAACTATGTTACTCTGTGGAGTGAATGGTGTGATTGCATCATACCAGCCAGTCGCCTGATGCGAGGCCAAGTACAAATCAGTTGAAACCAGCAGCGGCGTCATATCTACCAGTTGCTGATACTCTGCGGCTGGCAGCATCCAGCCCCGATACAGAGTAGCATACTCCGGGTTGGGTTGCTGATAAAGCTTTTCTTGGTCTGCGTCAAATAAGCAAACCAAGTGACCAGATTGTCGCGCAACGTCCATTTCTTCTTGCCACATCGGGTCAACAAGGCGTTGATAAGGAAGGCTTGGGAGTATGACGTTGAGCATGGGAAAAGCAACTTTCAAATGCAAAGACTAGACCAGCCCAATTCTGCATCCCTGTCAGGCCCACCCCACACGCCCGCGCCCTTTCCCGCCACCACGTCGCATAACCGCGGCCCTTGCCGGCAATCGGTGACAATCTGTCACCAAATCCACGCTGGTACGTTGCTTGTAATCCCCCGGTAGCGGCTGCAAAGCTGCTTTCAACCTGACACATTCCACCAATAACCAACACACCCACCTCATGGGCAAAATAATCGGCATTGACCTCGGCACCACCAACTCGTGCGTGTCCGTAATGGAAGGCAACGAACCCGTTGTTATTCCCAACAGCGAAGGCCGCCGCACCACCCCCAGCATCGTCGCTTTCCTCGACGGGGGCAAGGGCGAGCGCAAAGTGGGCGACCCGGCCAAGCGCCAGGCCGTGACCAACCCCAAGAACACCATCGCCAGCATCAAGCGCTTCATGGGCCGCAACTTCTCCGAGGTTTCGACCGAGAGCAAGTACGTCGCCTACGACCTGACGCCTGGCTCCAACAACACGGTGGCCGTGAAAATCGGCGACCGCAACTACACGCCGCAGGAAATCTCGGCCATGGTGCTTCAGAAAATGAAGCAGACCGCTGAGGACTACCTCGGCACGACGGTGACCGAAGCCGTTATCACGGTGCCCGCTTACTTCAACGACGCCCAGCGCCAGGCCACCAAAGAAGCCGGTGCCATCGCCGGCCTCGACGTGAAGCGCATCATCAACGAGCCCACGGCGGCCGCCCTGGCTTACGGCTTGGATAAGAAGCACAAAGACCAGAAAATCGCCGTGTACGACCTTGGTGGTGGTACGTTCGATATCTCAATCCTGGAGCTCGGCGACGGCGTGTTTGAAGTACTGAGCACCAACGGTGACACCCACCTCGGCGGCGACGACTTCGACCAGGTTATCATCAACTTCCTGGCCGACCAGTTCAAGTCGGACAACGAAGGCCTCGACTTGCGCAACGACCCCATGGCCCTGCAGCGCTTGAAAGAAGCCGCTGAAAAAGCCAAAGTGGAGCTTTCCAGCTCGACCGAAACCGAAGTAAACCTGCCCTACATCACCGCCACGGCCTCGGGCCCCAAGCACCTGGTGGTGAAGCTGAGCCGCGCCAAGTTCGAGCAGCTCGCCGACGACCTCGTGCGCCGCTCAATGGAGCCGGTGAAAAAGGCCCTGCAAGACGCTGGCCTCAGCACTTCGGACATCAACGAGGTTATCCTCGTGGGTGGCTCGACCCGCATTCCCCGCATCCAGGAGGAAGTGGAGAAGTTCTTTGGCAAGAAGCCTTCGAAAGGCGTGAACCCCGACGAAGTGGTGGCCATCGGCGCCGCCATCCAGGGCGGTGTACTGACCGGCGAAGTGAAGGACGTGCTGCTGCTTGACGTGACCCCGCTTTCGCTCGGCATCGAGACGATGGGCGGCGTGATGACCAAACTCATCGAGTCGAACACGACCATCCCGACCAAGAAATCGGAAACCTTCTCGACGGCTTCGGACAACCAGCCTTCAGTGGAAATCCACGTGCTGCAAGGCGAGCGCCCGCTGGCCAACCAGAACCGCACCATCGGCAAGTTCCACCTCGACAGCATCCCGCCTGCACCCCGCGGCGTGCCGCAGATTGAGGTAATCTTCGACATCGACGCCAACGGCATCCTGAACGTAACCGCCAAGGACAAAGGCACCGGCAAAGAGCAGAAAATCCGCATCGAAGCCAGTTCCGGTCTGAGCGAAGCCGACATCAAGCGCATGCGCGACGAAGCTGCTGCCAACGCTGACGCCGACAAAGCCGAAACCGAGCGCATCAGCAAGGTGAACGCCGCCGACTCGATGATTTTCCAAACCGAGAAGCAGTTGAAAGAGTACGGCGACAAGCTGAGCGGTGGCAACAAAACCGCCATCGAAGGCGCGCTGGCCGACCTGCGCAAAGCCCACGAGAGCAAAGACCTCGGCGCGATTGACACGGCCATGACGGCCATTAACGCCGCCTGGCAGGCGGCCTCGCAGGAGATGTACGCTGCAGCCGGCGCCGATGGCCAAGGCCAGCCCGGCGGAGGCTTCCCCGGGGGCGACGGCCAGTCGGCCAACGGCAACGGCCAAGGCCAGCCCGCTGACCACGTCACCGACGTGGACTACGAAGAAGTAGACGGCAAGTAATTCTTGCGAGTCGCTTGAAAGGAAAGGGCCCGGAGGCGCAAGCTTCCGGGCCTTTTTTCATGGGTAGCGGCTGAGCGTACTTTCGTGAAAAGCGCTAACTAGCAGCTTTAATTGAGGTTTGAGCTAATGAATGGATTTCTACCTTACCAATCTTTTGCGACGGAAGTAGTGGCGCAGCCATTGCTTGAGCTGTTGGAGCGGCACCGGGTGCCCGTTGAAACGGGCTGGGCCAAGCCGGACTTTGATGTCAGCATGGCCAACAATGCCACCGATACCCGTTTCGTGGTGCGCCTCCAGCAGGCTGATTTTGAGCGGGCGCGCGAGCTGGAGGAACAAGACAACGAGGCGCTAATGGACAATGCGCCTTCCGACCACTACCTGTTTGGCTTCGACGATGACGAGCTGTTCGACATTCTGGTGAAGCCCGACGAGTGGAACAGCTACGACGTCAGCTTGGCCCGGCACATTTTGCGGCAGCGAGGCCGCGAAGTATCGCCCGATACCATGCGGCTGTTGCGACGCAACCGCTTGGCCGAAATGACGAATCCCGAGCCAAGCCAGAAAGGGTGGATTTTGCTTGGCTACTTTTCGGCGGCCATCGGTGGCATCCTGGGCATGCTTATTGGCTGGCACTTGCACTACCACAACAAAACCCTTTCGGACGGCACCCAGGTGCGGGCCTTTTCGCCGCGCGACCGGGCGCACGGCTTTCGCATCCTGCTGCTGGGCATTGGGGGCCTCGTCGCTTCGATGCTCCTGCAGCTGCTGAAAAACTAACACGACTTGTCTCAAAGTATTCTGAGCAGTTGCGTAATCCTTGGCCGGCCCTTTCACGTAAGCGCGGCCACAGCAACCTGCATACCTTTTACCTATTGCCTCTATAGGCTTCCTTTTTTATGAAATTAACCTCTTCCCTCCAGCCTTTGCGCACCCTCACTTTTGGCACGCTACTCCTGGCAGCAGCCTCTTCGTGCAGCGTGAGCGAGCAAGTAAAAGACAAGCCCACCGGCAAGAACGTGTCGGCCGAAGCCCTCGAAAACGAAGCTTATACCCTGATGCAGTACCGCCTTAACTTCGTGGACGAAGCCAAGCTCGGCGGCCAAGACATCCTGTTTGTGCGCCAGGCCAGCGACATCGCCTCGGCCCAGCAAGCCCAGCTGCAAACCGCCCTAAAAAAAGGCAACCTGCCCCTACAGCTCAAAATGCGCGTGTACGCCCGCAACGCCAGCCCGACCAACGTGCAGCTCAAGCAGCTTGACTACAAAATCCTGCTCGACGGCAAGGAGCTGACGGCCGGCACCACCGGCCTCAACGCCCAACTAGAAGCCAGCGCCATCGAAACGCTGCCCATTGACGTGACCATGAACGTGAAACCGGCCCAGCTTGCCGGCAGCACCCCCGCCGCCTTTGCCGCCGGCTTCACCGATTTCACGGCCGCCAACCGCCGTCTGACTGTGCAAATTCGGCCCATGTACGTGGGGGCCAGTGGCCGCCAAGTGCCCGCGACTGCGTTCGAAACTGTGCAGCTAGTGACGGCCAAAAAAGCCGTTACGGTCAAGTAAAGACTCGCTCAAGCAGAGTTACACGCTTTGAAGCCGCGGCTGTAAAAGCGAAAAGCCCGTCACGCTTCGCGAAGCGTGACGGGCTTTTTCATTTGAGTCAACAGTGCGCTCACTGGATTTTTGCTTGCCAATCAGCTGTGCGCCGGCTTCGGGCTAATCATTGCCTTGGGCGGCATCGGCTACGCCTTCTTCTATCTTTTCCTCGATTTCCGCGTGGTCGTCGGCATCGGCTTTTTCCAGTTCTGCTTCTTGAGCGTGCCAGCCGTTGGGCTCGTAGCTGAGTCGGATGTAGATGGGAAAATGGTCGGAGCCGATGTGCGTGAGCCGCTCCAGGCGTTGGAGGCGGAAGTGGGCAGAATGAAAAACGTGGTCGAGCGGCCAGCGCAGGAGCTTGTGGTCGGCGTGAAAGGTGGGCAGTAGCCCGCGGCCTATGCGCGGGTCCAGCAGGCGCGAGAGGCGCCGGAACAGTTCGGACGTGTGCGACCACGCCACGTCGTTCAGGTCGCCAGCCACGATGGTGGGGCCGTCGTGATGCTGAATGATTTTGCCCACCACCAGCAGTTCCGCGTCGCGGCGGGCGCTGTTCTTCGACTCTTGCGGCGCGGGCGGCTTGGGGTGCAGAAAGTGCATGTTCACGGCCACGCCATTGGGCAGCACCGCGCAGCCGTGAAACGAGGGAATGTCGGAATCGAGAATGTACCGAATCTGGGGTTCGAGCAGCGGCAGCCGCGAAAACACCAGCATGCCGTAGGTGTTCGGCAGCGGCGCGTGGCAGGTGTAGGGGTAGGTTTCCTCGATGCGCTCCAACTGGCTCAGCCACCAGTCGTCGGTTTCCACGGCCAGCACCACGTCGGGCTGCAGGTTGTTGATGTGGCCCAGGCAGCGCGAAGCGTCGCGGTTGTACATGAGCACATTGGCCACCATCAAGCTGATGTGGTTGGCATCGTCGTCTTCGGGGCGGCTGGCGTCGGCCACCTGGCGGCTGTGCAGCGGCGTGTACGGCCAAATGCGGCTGGCCTGGTACCCCAAGGACAGGGCCAGGCTGCCGGCAAACGCAACGTCGCCCCACCCTTCGGTATCGGGCAGAAGCAAGGCCGCAATCAGGCTCAGTACCAGCGCCGCCACAATTTGCAGACGCGGAAAGTCGAACACCCGAATCCACCACGCGGTTTGGCGTAGCAACGGCAGCAGCGTGGCCACCACGGCCACGCCGCCTATCGCCCACACCGACCATTGGGCTGCAGTTAGCAACCCGGAGAGAAAAGTTGGCATAAAGGGGTAAAAGCGGGCTTACAAATCATCTTGAAAACCGCCTTTACGCAATTCTTCGATGGTCCGCATAACCCGGTCCTTAAGGGTGGTCCGATATTTTTCCAGCGCGTCGGCCAGCCGGGCGTTGTTGAGGGCCAGCATCTGGGTGGCCAGCACGGCCGCGTTGGCGGCGCTATCTATGCCCACCGTGGCCACGGGCACGCCGGCCGGCATCTGAATCATGCTCAGAATGGAGTCGAGCCCCTGGATGGAAATGGTGCTGTTGATGGGCACCCCAATCACGGGCAGCGTGGTAAAAGCTGCCACCATGCCGGGCAAGTGGGCCGCCCCGCCCCCGCCCGCAATGAGCACCCGCAGGCCGCGCTTCTTGGCGCTTTCGGCGTACTCCACCATGCGGTGGGGCGTGCGGTGGGGCGATACCAGGGTGATGTCGTACGGAATGCCGAATTGGCGGAGCACGTCGGCCGCCCCGGACATGATTTTTAAATCGGATTTTGAGCCCATGATGATGCCCACAATGGGGTTTTCGGTCACGGGACGGTCGTCGGAGTTGCCAGAAGAAGCAGCTGAGGAAGCGTCGGGAGTCATTGGGTGGGAAAACTGAACAGGCAAAAATGGTGAGCGCCGCCGGTAAGCTGCGCATTGAAGCGGCAAAATAGGGCTTTTCCTTCCGGCCAAGCGCTTCCCCTACCTTTGTTGCCTATGGAAATCCTCCTTGCCACCTTCACCACCCTGTTTTCCATCGTCAATCCGTTCAGCGCGATGCCGGTTTTCCTAACCCTCACCGCCGAAGACCGCGCCGCCGAACGGGCACGCACAGCGCTGCGGGCCTGCATCTACATGGTGGTCATCCTGAGCGTGGCCTTTTTTGCCGGGCAGTACATCCTCGACTTCTTTCACATCAACATTCAGCACCTGCGCGTGGCGGGCGGCATTCTGCTCATGCGCTCGGCCTTCGAGCTCCTCACTCCGGGTGCCAACCGCGACCGGGTGGGCCCCGATGCGCTAGAAGAAAGCAAGCAGAAGGACGACATCAGCTTTGTGCCGCTGGCCATGCCCATGCTGTCGGGGCCGGGCTCCATGGCCATTTGCATCGGCCTCATCCGGCCCACCTACGTGGACAAGGCGATGACGGTGCTCGGGTTTGCGCTGGTGGCGCTGGCGGCCTTCATCATCCTGCTGTTTTCGCTGCGCCTCACCCGGGTGCTCGGCAAGCCCGGCATGGCGGCCATGGCGCGCATCATGGGCTTCATCACGCTGGCCATCGGGGTCGACTTCTTCGCCACGGCCATTGGCGCGCTATTTCCTGGGCTGACGCGGTAGACTGTGCGTGATAAATAAGCAAATAAAACGTCATGCTAAGCGCAGTCGAAGCATCTCTACCGCACAAGTAATTGAATTTACTATCACGGTAGAGATGCTTCGGCAAGCTCAGCATGACCGTTACTATAAGTGCAGATGCGCTACAGAATCAGCTTGTAGCCGATGCCGCGGATGTTGACAATCTGCACTTGCGGGTCTTCTTTGAGGCAGCGGCGTAGGCGGGTGATGAACACATCGAGGCTGCGGCCGTTGAAAAAAGAGTCGTCGCCCCAGAGGTCGCGCAGCACCGTGGTGCGTTCCAGCACTTGGTTGCGCTGGTCGTATAGGCGCTTCAGCAGCTCGGCTTCGCGGTTGGTGAGGGCTTCTTCGTGGGTGCCCAGCCGCAGCTTTTGCTTGGGATGGTCGAACTGGTAGCGGCCGATGGCGAGCGGGCCGGCTGGTGCAGGCACGGCGGGCTGCCGCGAAAGCTGAGCTTTGATGCGCACAATCAGCTCGTCCATGCTGAAGGGCTTTTTCAGGTAGTCGTTGCCGCCCAGCTCGAAGCCGCGCACCACGTCGGCGGGCTGCGAGCGGGCCGTGAGGAAGAGAATGGGTACGGCTATGTTTTCCTTGCGGATTTGCTCGGCCAGCGAGAAGCCGTCGAGCTTGGGCATCATCACATCTGCCACCACAATGTCAGGGCATCGCTCACGGAAAAGCGCCAAGCCGGCCTCGCCATCCGCGGCCAGCTGCACCGCAAAACCACGGCTCTCCAGGCTGTCTTTGACGATTAAGCCCAGCGAGGGCTCGTCTTCAATGAGTAGAACGTTGGGCATGGATAGTGCTGGTTCTGGAAAAGAACGGTCATGCAGAGCGCAGCGAAGCATCTCGCGTGCTTAACTAATTACTGCCTGCGGGCGAAATGCTTCGCTGCGCTCTGCATGACAACCGTTTCTGTGTATGAAATAATAGCCTGTTCATTGTTGCGGAATCCACAGCGCAAACTCGCTGCCCTGGCCTTGGCTGCTCCGCACGCCAATGTGGCCGCCGTGGCGTTCTACCACTTGGCGCACGTAGTACAAGCCCAGGCCGAAGCCCTTCACGTTGTGCAGGTTGCCGGTGGGCACGCGGAAGAAACGGTCGAAAATGGCTTCCTGGTAGCTGGGCTCGATGCCGGGGCCATCGTCGGCCACGGTGAGGTGCCAGCCGCTGGGCTCTTGCCGCCCGCGGATGGTGATGGTGACGGCCTCTTTGGAGTACTTAATGGCGTTGTCGATGAGGTTGTTGATGACGTTGCCCATGTGCAGCTTGTCTACTTGCACCACGGCGGTGGGCGCCACCTGCACATCGAATTTCACCGGCTTAGCGGCTTGCAGCTGGTGACGGGCCACAATTTCGGCCACCAACTCGGCGGGCTGCACGGGTTCGGGAGCAAGCTCTAACTGCTGGCGCTCGTCCACGGCGATGTTGAGCACCTTCTCCACCAAGTCGGACAGGCGTTGCAATTCGTTGCGCGAGATGTTGAGGTAGGCCTGGGTTTTGGCGGGGTCGTTGAGGGCGCCGAAGTTCTGCATGGCCTCCACCGCCGCCGACACCGTGGCCAGGGGCGTTTTCAGCTCGTGCGTCATGTTGTTGATGAAATCGTTCTTGACGTCGGACAGCTTTTTCTGACGGATGATGGTACTCAGCATCAGTGTGAAGCACGCCGTGGTCAGGCCCAGCAACGCCACCGACCCGGCCAGCAGCCCGCCCATGCGCCGCAGGATGTGAAACGTGGGGCGCTTGAACGAGGCCCCCAACTGCCAGTTGTCCAAGGGGCGCACGAAGCTCAAGGGCACCAGCCGCGTGTGGTGGGTGTAGCCAGCCGGAGCCTCTATTTTTAGTCCGTAGCCGTCGGTAGGCCGCAGCAGGTTCACGGTGTCCAGCACAAATTCGGCGGCGGTTTCGCGGCGGCGCAGCTCGGCCCGGTAGCTGTCGGCTAGGCGACGGAGGTCGACGGTGGGCGGGGTAATGGAGGGTGGACCAAAAGGCCGCAGCATGGGCTGGCGGGCCGAGTCCCCTACCGGCAGCGGACGGCGAAATATGTGCCGCTCCACCACCGAGCGGCGGGGCACGGTTGCGGTATCGCCGGGAGTGCGCGACAGCACAATAATGCGGTTGGTGCCGCTGGAGTCCGTCTCCGTTCCCTGGGCCACCAAGCGGGTGCCATCGATGCTGACTCGGAATTTGGAGAAGTTGCCTTCCTCAATTTGTTGCCGCATGACCACGGCCAGCAACGCCTCGTTGGTGGTGCGGCTGAACTGCTCGGTGGCCAATTGATAGGTGTTGTAAAGCCAGTAGGCCTGAAAGCCGTTGATGCCTACCATGCACACCACCATGAGCCAAAAGATGTAGCGAATGCGGCGTTTCATGGGAAGTACGGGAACGATGGGTTGGCCAAACAAAAGTAAGCGTCTGCCCTGCTCATTTCGCGTCGTTAACACTATTTAACACAGTATAACAATACTTTACAAATCAAACCTGGTGCTTTGTAGCGTTCAATTCAACTCGCTCAAGTACCATGAAAAACGCTGCAACAACCCTAGTTCTCTCATTCGCACTCGGCCTGCTGGCGGCCGGCGTGGCCGTGGCCCAAACCAGCGGGCGCATCAGCTACGAAGCCACCCAGCGCGTGGACATGAGCCAGATGCGCATCGTCATCAACGGGCAGGTGGTGAAGCCCGGCAGCCCCGACTTTCCCACCGACATCCCCGAGTCGCGCAGCTTTGGGATGACGCTGGCCTTCGCAGGCAATTATGCCAAAGAAGAGCGCGAGGGCGCCAATGCCGTCACCCGCACCATTGTGAGCGAGACGGGTTCGGCGCCGGAGGTCATGAGCATTCCCCGGCCCGTAACCGAGGCCGCCTACCTCGACCTGGCCAACCGCACCACCACCACCGTGCTCACGGTGAAGAAGGACCACACCTCCACCGCCTACCGCAGCGAGGCGCCCATTGCTGCCCCCACGGGCTGGACGGTTTCCAACCAAACCAAGAAAATAGCCGGCTACACCTGCCGCAAAGCCACGGTGCCCTACAAAAAGGAAACCTACACCGTGTGGGTCACCACGGAGCTTCCCTTCACCTACTCGCCGGTACGCGAGCTGACGCCCGAGAAAGGCGTGGTATTGGCCCTGGAAAGCGAGCAAGAGCAATTCCGGGCGGCGAAAGTCGACCTGAAAGCCGTGCCCGCGGCCGAAGTGCAGCCCCTGGCAACGGCCCAAAAAGTGACGCCCGCCGAGCTGAAAGACGTGCGCGAAAAAGCCATGGCCGACTTCCGCCAGAAGATGATGGAAGGCGGCGGCCTGCGCGTCAATCGCAACTAATACCCCTGCCTTACCTACCCATGCGCCTTTTTCTGCTTTTCGGGTTGCTGCTCGGCTTGGCTACGGCCGGCCGGGCACAAGCCCCCACCCAGTCGGGTACCGTGCGCGGCACGCTGGCCGACTCCACCACCGGCAAGCCCCTGCGGGAAGCCTCGGTTTCGCTAACGCTGGCCAAAGATTCCAGCTACGTCACCTTCGGCATCACGGACGGCGACGGTCGTTTTGCGCTGAAAAACCTCGCCGTGGGCAATTACCTCGTGCAGGTATCGGCCCTGGGCTACCGCGCCCGGCTGATTCCGGTGGCCTTGACGCCCACCAGCCCCGCGCCCGACCTGGGCACCCTGCGCCTCGGCGTGCTGACCCAGAAACTGGGCGAAGTGGTGGTGACGCAGGAGCGGGCGCCCGTGACTGTGAGCGGCGACACCATAGCCTTCAACGCCAAATCCTTCAAAACGCAGCCCAATGCGGCGGTAGAATCGCTGTTGAAAAAGCTGCCGGGGGTGGAAGTGGACCGCGACGGCAGCATTCGGGCGCAGGGCCAGGCCGTGAACCGCGTGCTGGTCGATGGCAAGCCCTTCTTCGGCGACGACCCCAAAATGGCCACCCGGAACCTGCCCGCCGACATCATCGACAAGGTGCAACTCTACGACCAGCAGAGCGACCAATCCTCGTTTTCGGGCATTGACGACGGCAACCGCCAGCGCACCCTCAACCTGGTGACCAAGCGCGACAAGCGCAAAGGCTACTTTGGCGCTAACGGCCTGGGCGTGGGCACCGACGGCCGCTACCAGGCCCGCCTGGGCGTGAACCGCTTCAACAACGGCCGCCAGATTTCGGTGTTGGCGCAGGCCAACAACATAAACCAGCAAGGCTTTTCCGACAACGGCGGGCCAGCAGTGGCTGATTTCGGGCCGGCGCCTGGCGGGCCCGGCGGGGGCGCTGGCATGGTGCGGGTGCAAAGCGGCGGGCGCCAAAACGCGCCGGGCGCCAACAGCCAGCCCACCAACATCACCGAATCGGGCGCAGTGGGCCTGAACTACCGCGACGCCTGGGGCAAGCGCGCGGAAGTGGCCACCAGCTATTTGGCCAGCCGCGCCACCGTGACCACCGACCAGCAGATTCGGCGCGAAAACGTGGCCGGTGTGGCAGGCCGCGAAACCGGCACCCCACTCGTCACCGACCAAACCCTGCTGAACCGCAGCACCACCACCAGCCACCGCTTCAACTTCCGGCTCGACTATTTCATCGACTCGCTGACCTCGGTGCGGGCCACGCCCTACGCCTGGTGGCAAACCAACGACTTAAACCGGCAGAATCGGCAGCAGTCCAGCGCAGGCGGCCGCTTGCTGAACCAGGGCCAAAACGGCTACGAATCCACCATGGCAAACCCCAATGGCGGTGGCAACTTCCTGCTCATGCGCCGATTTGCTAAGTTGGGGCGCTCCTTATCAGCCAACCTCAATTCAACCCTAAGCGACCGCGACGACAACGCCCTCAACCGGGCCACCAACACCTTTTTCGATGCCAACGGCACGCCGCTTACGCAGCAGCTCAACCAGCGCATCGAGCAGGCCACGCCCGTGCGCAACAACGTGGTCAATCTGTCCTACGTCGAGCCGCTTTCCCTGCGCACCAAGCTGGAAACGCACTATACCTTCACCGATGCGCGCAACAACGGCCGCCGGCTGACCAATGATTTCAATGAGTTGACTGGGCAGTACGATTTGCTGAATCCGGGGCTCAGCAACGAGTTTACCAGCTTGTTTCAGGCCAACCGGACCGGGCTCACGCTGCAGAAGCGGCGCCTGCGCTACACCATCGGCGTGGGCTTGGATGCGCAGCGGGCCGATTTGGAGGTGCGCAATCTCTCCAACGACACTACCATTCAGCGCAGCTTTACAAGCTTGTTGCCCAATGCCTTGTTCAACTACACCGGCACCCGCAACCGCTCGCTGCGGCTGAACTACCGCACCCGCTTGAACGCGCCCACCGCCACCCAGCTGCAACCGGTGCGCGACAATTCGAACCCGTTGAGTATCCAAACCGGCAACCCTACCCTGCGCCCAGAATACGTGCAGTCCTTAATAGCCACGTATTCGCAATTCAACGCTGCCACCAACCGCAGCGTGTTTGGCCTGCTGAACGGCAGCCGCGTGGACGACCGCATCGTGTCGGCCACCAGTTTCAGCGAGCGCGGCGTGCAAACCACCCGGCCCGTGAACGCCGACGGCTTCTACAGCCTCACCGGTTTCTTGTCGCTGGGCCAGCGGCTGAGCGCCCACAAAATCAACCTCAGCCTGACCACCAACGCCAGCTTTATCAAGTCGCCGAGCTTGGTAAATGGCCTACCCAACGCTGGCCGCACTTGGAGCCTGGGCCAGGGCGCCAGCGTCAACTCGGCCTTCAACGAAACGCTGGAGTTTGGCCTCAGCGCCAACGTGACCTACCAAAACGCCGCTTACTCGCGTCTGCCCGAGCAAAACGCCACTTACCTCACCCAAACCCTCACCGCCGACGTGTTCTACCAGCTGCCCGCCCGCTTCGTGCTCACTTCGGACGTGTGGTACAGCAACAACACTGGCCGCGCCGCCGGCTTCAACCAGCGCATTGCCCTCTGGAACATTGGCCTGGCCCGCCAGTTCTTCGCCAACAAGCAGGGCGAACTCAAACTGCAAGCCTACGACGTACTCAAGCAGAACCGGAGCGTAGTGCGCAACACCACCGAAACCTACGTGGAAGACGTTCGCAGCCGCGTGTTGCAACAGTTTTTCCTACTCAGCTTCACCTACAATCTGCGGCACTTCGGCAAGTAATTTCTACCGTCATGCAGCGCGCAG